>JBIKWS010000618.1:0-3243 GCA_044356195.1 Cyanophyceae cyanobacterium | reverse complement strand
TCTGGACGAAGGTGCTGGCAGTCCACTGCTGGCGGGTCTCGATCCAGTAATTGGTCCGGGAGTTCCGTCGCACGGTCAGGGCGCGTACCGAGGTCACATCGTTGGTGCTGTCCATGGCGAACACCCGGTAGGTGCCATTCGTGAGCGCGTTCCGGACGTACGTGTTGGGGAGCCAATCGAGGTAGTTCTTGTAGCGCGTATTGAAATGGCGCCGGCCGGCCGAAGCGTTCCCCATCGTGTCGAAGCTGTCGCCGTACTCCACGTTGCTGCCCGCGCCGAGGATCGAGTCACCGCCGGTATCCCAGAAGTTCGCATGCAAGAGCCCCAGGTTGTGTCCCAACTCATGGGCCACCACGCCCCCTGCGGTGTCGTAGGCCGCCCGGATCCACGAACCCGGAGAACCCACATAGCCCAACCCGGCCCAACCAAACCCGGGCACCGATCCGAAGCAGGTCAGGTCAAAGGCGTAACTGGACAGATTGAAGCCGGCCGCGGTCGCCGCGTTCCGGGCGGCAGTGCGGACCTCGGAGGCATCCCGCGCTCCATAGTACGCTGCCGTGTTGGGCAGCCGCAGTGTGGGTGTCATGACCGAACCGTTCGCGCCGAAGGGAGAGAATCCCAACCGGTTGTAGGATTGGTTCCGATAGAACGCGTCGAGATTGGTCAGCAGATTGGTTCCCGTCGTCTCCGAAAATGGCGCGCCCGCCAGATCCGAGAAATCAACGCGGATGAAGATCAGGCGCTTGGTTCCTTCGGTATAGGCTCGGCGGGTCCGCGGCGCGCCGTTCGCATCGAAGGATTCCGCGTTCATGGCCAGCGCCAGCATCCGTTCACTCATCGCCTCCAGGTGGGCGTTGCCGCAGGTCCACACCAACTTCTCGCCGGCGACTCCAACACCACCGGCATCGTCCCCTGATTGCGCCAGCGCGGCATTGTCGAGGGCGCACAGCGGCGCACGGACGTTCAGGCCCAACTCAGCGATCTCGGAACCCTCCAACCGCCGGATCGAACTTTCGGCCAAGGCCATCTGGTCGTCCACCGCGATGCCGTGCAGCGGGACGCCGAACTGCGTCGGCTGGAACATCCGCTGGCCGTAGGTGCTGGCGGTAAACCGCCGGCCGTCCATCACCACCTTCCGCATCACCCCCGGCACCGTTCCCTCCGCCCCGGCGGCAGCAACCGCGGCCAACACCTCATAGTCACCCTGCCCCTCCACACGCTCCTCCAACTGTCCCACCACTGCCCCGGGCAGTCGGCTGCGGACGGCGTGCGGGATCGTCAACTCCAAGGCCCGCCGCGGATCCGACACAATCAGGTCCCGCAACTCCTCGCGGCGACGTCGCGCCAACGCCACGCCCTCGGCTTCCAGCGCTGGGCGCTCGTTTTCCGGGGCTTGCTCGAATCGATCCACCCAAGCGCGAAACCCGGCAAAGGCAGGCTCCTTGGGAATGGTCCGCCAGAGGACATCCGTGGGCGGCAGGACCCGTCTGGGTTTCTCCTCTCCTGCGACTTCGGGGACCCGCTCGGTGGATGCCGTCTGGAAGTCGACCGGGGGCAAGCGGGTGGAATCGGCCACCGCCGCGGGAGGCAACGCGTTGCTGGCCAACGAATGATCTTCACCGGGTCCCCGCCCGCGCCACCCCAACCACGCCACCAAGGCCATCGCGGGAACCAACGGCACCAATCTCCAGACAGGCTTCATGCGGATGGCGAAATGCTTGGCAGGTCCCATGCCAAGTGTCGCGCCCAGATTCCGGCATGGGGCGAACGGCTCACTCCCAGGCCGCCATCGATTCCACATGCGCCGCCGAACCATCCCGGAGCCATCCATCGAGCTGGGCCTGATCCTTCAATTGCTGCCCCCGCACGCGCGGAACCACCACGAACCGCGATTCGATCTCCGGAATCGCCGTGAGGTCACTCCACAGCTTCTCGAACTGGGCCACCGGAAAGATGTCCTCCTGTCCATGCCCCCACCGCTTCTTCACATCCTTCACGGTCACGTAGGTGGGCAACCGGTGCGCCACCGACCGGATCGCCGCGGTGATCCGTGCCTCCTCGGCAGCGAGGACGTCGTGTCGGGTCAAGCCGAACGCCTCCAGAAGACGGTCGATGTCGATCCACGTCGTCATGCTGTTGTAATAGCTCAGGCGGAATTCGTCCTCCTCACGCGGCATGGCCAATCCTTCGACCAGACGCGGACGACCGTTCACCCGTGCGAGTCCACCCCCGCGATCCTCCAAACGCCGCGTGATCACCTCGAAGGTCAGGCATGCGCCACTGCGCAGGTGGGCCCCCAAGAGCACCGGATCCAGATCCGCGCCCAGGGTGTCGATGTTATGGAGCAGGAGCGTCTTCAAGGTTGGGCGCTCCCGCAGCAGGCGGGCCAGGGTTCCGTTCCGGAGCAGGTTGGGGATCTCGTAGAAGTGTCCCACCGGATGCATGCATTGCAGCGGCAGGTTGTCCGTGTAATCGCCGGCCTCGCCCACCGTCTGCGCCCAGTTCATGAGTGCCGCACGCAACGACTCGCGGACCTTCTGTTGCTGCACGTCCAGCCTCTGCTGCGGCATCTCCTCCCAGGCGAATCGCAGGTCCCGGACCATCGGGATCAAGCGAAGCCCGACGCTCCGTCCCTGCGACAATTCCAACAGTCCCTGATAACCGTAATGGCTCACCCGTTCGAGGAACTCCGCCGTTGGCCCGTGCGTCAGGTAACTCGTGGTGAACACATGCGGCGGCACCGCGCCGAACCGCTGACCGGCCTTCCGTGACTTCGCCAGATGCGTCTCGATGAACGTCCGGTGTCTCCCGCCCAACTTGCAGAACGGATGCAGCGCCTTGCAGACGCCGGCTCCTTGGGTCCACCGGGACCCAGCCCCGGCCGCTAGCGTGACCACTGCCACCTCGCCAGCCGCCAACGCAGCCACGCCCGCCGCGTGCAGATCCGGATCCTTGTGGAGATCACTCCAGAGACTCACGTCTCCGGACTGGACGTCCTCGATCTGCGTGTCTGCCCGCAGCCGGTTTTGCGCCAGCCCGATCCTCCCCTCCTTGAGGTCCGTCCGGATCTGCTCGTGCTGGGAACGGTCAAAACCATTCGTCTCCAGAAGCTCCGACAGCGACATCGAATCCGCCCGATCCCTGCGTCCCCGCGGCAACAGCACATCGAACAGGGTCTGCACCATGCCGCGCAGTTCGGGACGGTTGCGGGCCGCGGCACCGAACTTGTCCAGTTCCACGCGG
>JBIKWS010000050.1:0-11432 GCA_044356195.1 Cyanophyceae cyanobacterium | reverse complement strand
GACTTCGCCCGCGCCCGCACCACGGCCCCGCCCAGGGGCACGTCCGTGCCATGGATCGGCTCGCTCAGATTGCCAAGTCGCGACACCACCAGCCCGGTCAACTCGGTGTTTAGGTACTGGATCGTCCCGAAGAGCATCGCCCGTACGTTCTCCGTCCCCATCATGAAGACCGCGGAGGAGAGGAACGCCGGCCCTGCCCCGCGCCGCGGACCCGCGGCACCGCCCGGGACGTCCGGTTGCAGCCGCCCGCCGAACTGGTACGCCACCACGTTCGTCGGCGTCCCGTCCGGAAGACGTTCCTGCATCTCACGGAAGATCCCCGCGACGAGTACCGGGTCATTGGTGTCGCCACCGCCCCGACGCGGCACCTGATCCAGCAACGCCGGGTCCAACGTCATCCGCAGCTTCACCGGCACCTGCAACGGATCGCCCTCCGTCGAGAAGTCGACGATGCCCAGCATGGTTCCGCCGGCCGGTGGAACCCCGCGGCTGAGCGTCGGAAGTTCCGACAATGGCCGCGGCTTCACCGAGAATCGCGTCCGCCCCAACGTCGCCCCCGCGGGAACCTCCATCGTGATCGGCCCCAGCTCGGGCGTGCTCTCCGAAAAGGTCCACGTTCCACCCGCCGCATACAGCGCCACGCTCCCGTCCGGAAACCGTTGCACGCCCACCGGCACTTCCGTCCGCGTTCCGTTGCGGTTCAACAACACGACCCTCAATCGGTCCTCGACCGACGCCGGAATCGTATTGGAAAAGCTCCCGTCCAACGCCGCCGTCCGCGTCACGACCTGCCCCGTGGTGTCGTTCACGAAGAGCACGGCCGCGCCGCCCTCGGCAAATCCGGCCGTCGCCACCACGCGCGCCTGCCCGTCCACGCCCGGTGCCTCGGAATACAACTGCGCACCCGCCAACCTAGCCGGTGCCGGCGGAACCGTGGTGAACCGGAACTCCCGCCCGCCCGCCAACGGCCGCCCCGACGCATCCGCCAACCCCGCCGCCAACCGCACGCGATACGTCGTCTGCGCCAACAGCGGTGTCTCCGGAGTCAACCGCAGCAAGGCACCGTCCATTTCCCACGTGAAGTTTCCCCGCACCGGCGCGCCCGCCGCATCGAGGAGTTCCACCGGCTCGGCCGCCGATCCCGGTGCCACCGGCCGATCAAACCGGACCCGCACCGTGGTCAGCAGCGGCACCTCCGACGCGCCCTCCGTCGGCGTCACCGACAACACGCGCGGTCCCTCCGCCGTCACCGCCGCGTCTTGCACGAGGATTCCACCCGACGCCGGCACTGCGACCGCCAGCCCCACGCCTTCCGCACGGGACAGGTTGCGGAATGTCAGGTTTCGCGAACCCGCCGCTGCCACGATCCGGTAACGGCCCGCCGCATCGCTCACCGCGATCCACGGCTGTCCGTCCACCTGCACCTGCGCGCCCGCGATCACAGCGCCGGCCGCATCGCGCACGACGCCGCGGACCACGCCCGTCTGCTCCGTCACCCGGAACCACGCGAACTGGCCCGCCCCGCGCAATCCGCCCAACCCCGACCCATCCGACGGTTCCAACGATTCCCACCGCCCGCCGCTCATGCGACGCCGTTCCACCACTTCCCAACCGATCCAGTCCGCACCCGGCACCGACCGCGCCAACACGTACTCGCCTTCGGGAATCGATGCCGCGATCCGCGAATCCAGCCGCGCACCAGCGCCCAGTCCGCCGACCGTGATCTCGAACGCGCCCACCAACTGCGCCCCGGCGGGTATCGCGGGAATCTGAGCTCCTTCGAGCGGACGGCCTTCGACCGCCACCGTTCCCGGAATCACTCCCACCGCCGCACCCACCCGCAACGCGCCCCACCCGATTTCACCGCCCGGCTCCAAGCGTTGGCCGTCGAAGCTCAGCGCATCCAGGATCTCCACCCGCACCATCGCCTCGCGCAATCGGTCCGAACCCGACAACAGCGTTGGGCGCAGCGGAAACGTCGCCCACAGCGGATCGCTAGCGCCTGCACCCGGAGCCCGGTGGAAGGTCAGCGTGGTGGTGTAGGCAGGTGCTTCGCGCACGGTTCCATCGACGAGCGCGTAGGTCTCCGTGACGCGGCAAGCCAATGCGGTTCCCGAGGGAAAGGTTCCGCGACCACTGAAGAGCCGGACGGTTGCACGCACGGTCACATCGGGCGCGTTCGTGCTCGCGGAAACCACCGAGGGCTCCAACGCACCGCGCGCCCCGAGCGATCCGACTTCCCCTGCCGCCACACCCGACAGAACCGTGCCCACAACCGCCGGAGGAGGCGTCGTTGGGGCCGCATCCGGACCGACCACCAGCCACGCCCCGTTGGCCGTGACATTCCATTCCAACGGTTGCCCCGCGAGGGAACGCCCGATCGAACGCACCCGCCATTCGGCCGTGCCTTCGTCGAGTTGCACCACCGCGACATCACGTCCCGGCGGCACCTCCATCCATGGCGTTCCGCGGGCGGTGATTCCGCCCGTCGCACCCGAGATCGTCTCGAACCAACCGCCCTGCAACGGCACCCATCCCAACGGCAACGGCGCCGGCAGGCTCTGTCCATCGAATGCCGTCACACGGACCTCGCCTGCGACCGTTGACTTGAGATCGAGGTCGGTTCCCGGAACCGGTATCGTCGCGCCCGCCGCGAGTCGGATTCCCACCGTCGGCTTCACGGGAAGCCGGGGTGACATGACCCGCAAAACCTCGCCCGCCACCAACGTTCCCCGTTGCCAGGCTGGCCAACGCCCCGCGGCGCGAAATTCCCAGAAGTGTTGCCCCGGAACTCCGCCCAGCGTCGCCGCACCGACCTCGGGCTCCACCGCCAAGTCCGTCGTTCCCGAGGGCCCGCGTTCGCGCACCGTGACTCCGCCGAGCGGCAACCCGGTTTCGTCCACGACCCGCACCCATCCCAACGCCAGGCCATCGCCCATGCCGGCCGCGAAGACGCGCGCCTTGGGGTCTGGCACCGCGTTTCCACCTGCCGGACGGAACGACACGACGCGACGCGCCGTCGATGCTCCCGCCGCCAGCCGTCCCTGCGTCATCTGCGACGCCAGATTGAAGTAGGGCGTCACCCCACCCAACTGTCCGTCCGGATCCACCGCACCCGCAGTACCTGCCGTCGAATCCAGCAGGACCACCAACGGCCCACGCAACGCTCCCGATGCCTTCGACCGCACGCTCAATTCCACGTCCCACCGCTGCCGCGCCGGATTGAACCGCACCCCCTGCCACACCACCTCCGTCACCGACGTCACCTCCGACAGCTCCGCCTCCACCGCCCCCAACCGGAACCGCTCCGCCCGCGCAATCCCAGTGGCTAGTCCAAGCAACAACAACAGGAAGGCCACCCAACCTGAAGGCCGGGTGCCCCCACCCGGCGTAGCCCACGACCCGCCCAAATCTGTGTCATCTGTGCAATCTGTGGATAGGAAACCAGCCAACCCATCTGTGGACCTCACAGCGGCCATCCCTGCAATCGCCTTCTTCATCGATCCTCCCATCGCAATTCCCATCCGTTGTCTCCCAACCGTTCCACCGCCCCGATGCGCGGCGCCGACACCCGATCCTCACCCGCTTCCAACTGGAAAAACCGCGCCCCCGGTACCCGTGCCACCTCGAACACCTGCCGCCTCCGGTCCAACACCCACGCCTCCTCGTCCGCGTACGGCCCGCACAGGTACGGACTCGACTGCAACCGCAGCCGCCGCGGTCGGAACTCGTATTCGATCACCCGGACCGCTCCTTCGACGCGGTCTTCCACCACCGCCGCCGGCACCGCCGACCCGATCCGGAACAGCCGATCCTCCGCGCGCACCGGAAGCCGGAACTGACGTCGCGTGGCATCGTGCTGCGCCGTCACCTCCACGAACGTGGTGTTCGTTCCGGGTGCCGACAGCAGCACCACCGGCCCCGTCTCGAACCGGTATCCCACACGCCGTTCCCCTGCCGCCCCCAGCCCGATGTCCAGGGTCATCGCCACGTCCGAGATCACGCGATAGAACCGACGCGATTCCTCGGCGGGCTTGCTCCGTCGCGTTCCCGTGCCCGTGACGTCCGGATCGACCACGAACGGTCCCAGGGGTGAACTCGACGAAAGCACCCGCACGCCCGTGAACGGATCACCGCGCCGCACCCGATCGACGATGGCCAGCGAACGGCGCGCATCGACGTTGCTGAAGAGCTCGAGTTGCAGGTCGAACGGACACGGAGCCGCCATCGGCCACAACCGCACCTCGACCTCATACGCCACCCGCAAGGACAGGCCCACGAACGGCGACACATCCAGCCAACCCGCCGGCGACACCGTCTTCACCGTCACCTGTCCCGCACCGAGCTCCAGCCCGCCGTCATTCGTCGGACGCCACAGCGTTCCCACCGCGTCGAACACTCCCACCAGACCGCCGGAGTCCCCGGCAAACCGCGTCAATCGCACCGCCGCCGCGTCGAACAACCCACCCGCTGCAGCCGCTTCCTCCGTCGCAAAACCCACCCGGAACCGCACCAGCCCCGACGTCGTCTCGTCGCGGACCACCAACGGCACCGTCGATACCTGGAACACGTGGGTGCCCCCCGAATCGAGTGCCGCCCGGCCGCCGGGCGGAGCCGTCTGGCCCCACGCAACACCGGACGCCACCACCGACCCCAGGACCCAGCGCCGGGCCAGACCCCAGCACCGCTCCCGCCATCCGATGACACGCCAGAAAGACATTTCCACCCCTTCCAGCAAGGAACCGCCACCGATGTTACAGGAAAAGATTTCAGGGATTGGGGAGGGGGCGGAGATTTCTGGAATCTGGCCACTGGGAACTGGCAACTTCCCCCGTCGACGTCAGGAGGCCGCCCCAAAAACACGCACTGGCGAGGCGTGCCGGCGTCCGCCATGCTGCGCCCATGAAGGCTTTGTTCACCTACTGGCAGGAAGCCGACGGCCGATTCCTCGGTTACCTGAACGACTACCCGGAACACTGGACGCAGGGTGAAGACCTCGAGGACCTGAAAGAACAGCTCAGGGACCTCTTTGCCACTTTCACCAAGGAACAGATTCCCGGAATTCGGAAAGTTGAGCATCTGGAGGTCGCGTGAAGCGGTTGGACTTGATCCAGGAACTACTTAAGGCCGGATGCGTCCTCCTGCGCCATGGCGGTCGGCACGACATTTACCACAACCCAAGGACGGGCCGCTCTGAGCCTGTTCCCCGTCACCGAGAGATCAACGAGATCCTGGCGCGCAGGATCCTGAAGCGTCTCAGCCCGACGTCGGAGTAGGTCACCCCTACGCGCCCGTTGCACCGGAAGCGTGGCAGCCGGTAGCCCCTGGTTGGCACATCTACGCCTCCGGCGTAAGACAACGGCACCGTCTCCGTCTCCCACGTCGAGGAGGCCGCCACAAGTCTCCCCCCATTTACACAGCGTTGACACACACCCGCGCCGGTATCTGGCATCGTGCCACCATGAACTGCATCCGCTGGATCGCCTGCGCCGGACTCGCTTGCACCATGCTCGGGGCCGACGCCCCCCTTGTTCCGGACGGGAAGTATTCCCTCCGTATCACGCACCAGGCCCGCCTCCGAAACGATGAGAACGCCCTCAAGCCCATCCCTGCGGCGCAGTACGAACCGGCCCGCGGGCAGACGAACATCACAGTGCAGGTCAGCGGACACGGACAGCAGGTGCTGCTGCTGCCCGGCAAGGTCTCCGGCACGTGGCACGGCACCACCAATTCAACCTCCCACTTCGAGTTGAAGGAGGGATTGTTCGCGGGCGGAAGCTTCGCAATCGAGAAGACGGAGTCCGGGTGGGTCGGGACCTACACCGTATTTGGCTCCGGCCGGCCGATCATCTCCAGCGTCCGAGGCCCGCTGGTGCTGCAACCGTAGCAAGGGCGCAGCTCGATACAGTCTCCGCCCCATACGGGGCGGCAACGTCCCGTTGCCATCCGATGCCCTTTCCCAAGGCGACGCGGACGTCGCCACCCCGTTCCTGTGTTCATGCCGGGGGAGTGCCGAGATGCGCCTGCCCTCGTGTGTGCAGCAAAACCATTTTGGACGAACTGTCATAATGCCATTATCAAGTGTCGCATTATGACAGAGTACCGGGACCGGGAAATCACACCCAGGCTCCTCCGGGCCCTCAAATCCCTCCCCGTTGTCGTCCTCTCCGGACTCCGCCAGGCCGGCAAGTCCACGCTCGTCCAGCACGAACCCGGCATCGCCGGTGATCACGCTTACCGGACCCTCGATGACTTCGGAACCCTCTCCAGCGCCCGATCCAACCCGGAAGCCCTCCTCTCCCAACCGGTCATCCTCGATGAGGTCCAGCGTTGCCCCGAACTGCTCGTCGCCATCAAGCGGGCTGTGGATCAGCACCGGGCGAAGGGACGCTTCATCCTCTCCAGCTCTGCCAACCTCGCGCTCATGGCCTCCGTCTCGGAGTCCCTCGCCGGTCGCGCCGGCTACTTCACCCTCCATCCACTGACCCGACGCGAGATCCGGCGCGAAACCCAGGCCCCGCCCTTCATCGTCCAGCTCCTGGGCAATCCGGACATGCCGCTCCAGGACGCCGAACCCATCCGCGACGTCGAGGTCCTGACGGGAGGACTGCCACCCGTCTGTCTCGATCCCGGAGTCCATGCCGCCGATTGGTTCCGGGCCTACATCCAGACCTACGTGGAACGCGATGTCCGCCAGCTTTCCCAGATCGCGGACCTGGTCGCCTTCCAGACCCTCGCCCAACTGTCGGCCCTTCGGACCGGGCAGGTCCTCTCCATCGCCAGCATCGCCCGGGATGCGCGTCTGACCGCCGTCACTGCCGGCCGTTACCTCGACCTTCTGGAAACGTCCTTCCTCATCCGACGGCTCCCGCCGTTCCTGCGGAACCGTGGCTCCCGACTCATCAAATCGCCCAAGCTCCACTTCACGGACAGCGGGCTCGCCGCCCGCATGGCCGGCATTGATTCCATCGAGCCGGGTCGCGACGACCGCATGCGCGGGCCGCTGTACGAGAGCCACGTCGTCCAGAACCTGTCCGCCATCCTGGAAGCCCATCATCCCGATGCCCGGTTGGGCTTCTGGCACGAACAGGGACGTTACGAAGTTGATCTCGTGGTGGAGGAGGGACGACGCACCGTGGCCATCGAGATCAAGGCCGCAACTCGCTGGACCGATTCCGACCTCACCGGCCTGCGCGCCTTCCTCGACCGTACTCCCGGGTGCATCGCCGCGATCCTGGCCCACAACGGATCGCAGGCCGTCCGCCTCGGCGACCGCCTCCTCGCGCTCCCGATCGCACGGCTCCTGGCGTGAGCCGTGGGTAGGCGTCTGCGTTCTTCGTCTTCGCCCATCCTCGTCCCGGCGGACGACTTGAAGGCGGTCCTGGCGCGATGGCTCGCTGACCGCGAACACAGCTTTATCCCCAGGATCCGGATCAACCCCACTGAAGGCACCCTCAACGGCATCCCCGTCGCCATGGAACGGTGCCGGTTGTGACGCCGGGGGCGTAGGACCACAGGACGCCAGCTGCCCGGTTGACAGCCATCGCCGGATCGATTGGCCTTGGCGCGTCCGAACGCAGGTCCACCCAATCTCCCATCTGATGAAAGCACTCCGTCCGGTTCTCCTTCTCATCATCCTCACACTCGGCTTCCAGATGCCGGGCCTGGCGGAGGATCCGAAACCCGGAAGCCTGCAAGCGGCACGGAAGGGTTTTCAGACGAAGCTGTTGCCCCGGACGCAGAAGCCGGAACCGCTGGAGACCGCGCCGGCCAAGGTGTTCCGCACCGTGAAATACCCGGCGACCAGCGGACAGCTGGGTGCCTACCTGACCCCCGACCCTTCCGACGGCAAGAGGCACCCGGCCATCCTCTGGATCACCGGAGGCGACCCCAACACGATCAGCGACGTCTGGTCTCCCGCCTCGCGCGACAATGACCAGTCGGCGGCGGCCTATCGGAAGGCGGGGATCACGATGATGTTTCCTTCGCTGCGCGGTGGAAACGACAACCCGGGGACCAAGGAAGGTTTCCTGGGCGAGGTGGACGACGTGCTGGCTGCAGCGCGGTTTCTGGCAACCCAACCGTACGTCGACACGAACCGCATCTACCTCGGAGGCCATAGCACCGGCGGCACCCTGGCGCTGCTGGTGTCGGAGAGCACATCGGTGTTCCGGGCGGTGTTCGCGTTCGGACCGGTGGACGACGTCCGGGGCTACGGTTATGGCAAACTCAACACGTACGTTCCGGCCAACCTGTCCGACCGAAAGGAAGCGCTCCTGCGCTCCCCAATCTTCTGGCTGAACTCGATCCAGTCCCCGACCTGGGTTCTGGAGGGTGGAACCGGCAACACCGAATCGCTCCGATACATGGCGTCGAAGTCCAACAACACCAACATTCACTTCGTCGAGGTCCGGAACGCGGACCACTTCAACATCCTCGCGCCCGTCAACGAACTCATCGCCCGGGAGATCCTCGGTGACACGGGCGAACGCTGCAGCCTGAAGCTGGACGCAGCCGACGTGAACCGCCACTTCGACGCCTCGCGCAAGCCCACGCCCTGAGCAGGCGCGGCAATCGTGAACCGCTGCGTCCAGCGTGGGACAACGGCACCGTCCGCGTCGCCCGCGTTCAGGAGGCCGCCCGTTGCTTGACGCGCCACGACATGCATGGCGGTGTCGCTGTGGAATCTGCCTCACACAACTCCAGTTCGTGCCGGGTACGGCGCGATTTAGCCTCGCCCGATCAAGAATGGATGCCGCGCTTGGATCACGAACCCGCAGCACCCCAAAACCAATACCCACCCTTCGCGTGTCCACCTCAGACTTCCCACCGATTGAAGCAGGGCGATCCAGCAAGCACTGCGCGAACTGCAGCTCGCCAATGTCGCTCTACGACCTGCCGGGTCACTATGGCCGCAACCTCGAAATCGATGTGTGTCATGAGTGCAATGCGATC
The DNA here is from genome assembly GCA_044356195.1 of Cyanophyceae cyanobacterium. Lineage (GTDB taxonomy): Bacteria > Verrucomicrobiota > Verrucomicrobiia > Limisphaerales > UBA9464 > UBA6176. The sequence continues at coordinate 2,477 of JBIKWS010000050.1, read as the reverse complement.
TGGTTCGATGAGTGGGAGAGCACCCAGCTCTCACCGGATGGCGTGGTGGGACTCTTCCGGCTGATCCATGAGCGCGGCGGCACCGCGAGCAGCGCGGGCTCGAAGCTCTCCGAGGGCTTGCGGTGCGTGAGCTGCGGCGATGCGATGAAGCTGGTCAACGATTGCGTGAAGAACACCCGGTTCGTCTACCAGGCCTGCCGCCAGGGCCACGGTCGCTTCACAACCTTCTACAATTTCCTCGCGGAGAAGCAGTTCGTCCGCGAGTTGACCCGGGCCGAGCGCGAAAAACTCTGCGCAACGGTTCGTCAGGTGCGGTGCTCGGGATGTGCCGCGCCCGTCGATCTCACCAAGCACGACGCGTGCTCCTATTGCCGCGCACCCATCTCGGTGTTCGATCGCGACGCAGCGCGAAAAGCCATTGATCACTATTTGCAACAACGCCAGAAGCAGGTGCCCGCACAGCCTCCGTCCCTTGATCCCGGGCGCGCACCGCACGTTCAGGGCCAATGGGATACGTGGGAAAAGCCCTACGCCGCCGAACTGGCCGCAGACCTCTTGTTCGCATTGGGCTGCGCAGCTACACGCGGGCTCATCCGCCCGCTCGTCGCGGCTTCTGGATCGATCATTGGGGGCGCGGCACTCACCGACGCAGCCGCTGCGGCCGCCACGACGGCACCCCTTTCAGGTGCATTTCTGGATTCCCTGCCTCAGGAAACCCTCGGCGAAGCACTCACGGATTCCACTGTCCCAGACACCCTGACCACCGCGACCGACGCCCTGTTCGGAACCGGGACCACCCAGGACTTGTTCTCCTCGGCCTCCAGCGGTCTGGGTGAAGCCATTGCCAGCGCAACAGGGAGTCTGGCGGATTCGACCGACGCAACAGCCAGCGTCCTCGGCACATCGTTCAGCGGGATCGCGGAAGGCGCGGGCGATGGCGTCGTCGATCTGGTTTCGGATGGAATTGGCAGTCTGATCACGTCGATCCTGGACTGATTTTCCGCACAGGGCGGCAAATCCACTCAGGACGCACTGTCATAATGCCACTATCAAGTGTCGCATTTCGACAGAGCATCGCCGCCATCCTCGCCGACAACGGATCACAGGCCATCCGCCTCAGCCGTAACCATGCGGTTGAAAACGGGAATAGGTTCACGCGGAGACGCGGAGGCGCGGAGAATGGACCTTTGGAAGGCAGGCAGGCCAGTCACCGTTTGGTGACCGGTTGCCGAGGTTGCAAGGCTCGTGACCAACCCCTCTCTCCGCGCTCTCTGCGGCTCCGCGTGAGACTGCTACTGCATGGTTACGGCTCAGCGACCGCCCCCTCGTGCACCCAACCCGGCACCGGTAAGACCAGCTTACTTGACATCCTCAGGGGACGTGTGCTGCCTCGGCCATGCTTACCACTCGGCTATCGAGCAAGGGTCAGGTCGTTTTGCCGCGACTCCTACGCACCCAGCTCCGCCTGGCACCCGGGGCGAAGCTGATGTGTGAAATCCGGGGCGACAGCGTGATCCTGACGCCCCAGTCCTCGCGCGGCAGCAAGGAGTACATCACGGATCCGGTCAGTGGCCTGCGAGTTTCCAAACGCAAGCCCAGGGCCGATAAGGTGTCCAGCGATATGGTCCGCAAGCTTCTGGAGGAAAGCTCGGGGCCACCGATCTGCCTGCCCACGTCAAGGGGCCTAAGCAGGTGACCGACGGGCATCTGCTGGCCCTCGCCCAACGACACAAGGGAAGCCTCGTGACCTTGGACCACGGAATACCCGGCGGCATGACGATTCCTTGATGGCGATCCCCCGGCACGCGGCTTGACCTCGGGGCGGCCTGTGCATCACACCAGACGGGATGAAATCCTCCTTCTGGAACCGGGACCGCTCCAGCCTCGGCCTTCGCGCCCAACGGGGATTCACGCTCATCGAGTTGCTCGTGGTGATCGCCATCATCGCGATCCTGGCGGGCATGCTCCTGCCAGCCCTGAGCAAGGCCAAGTCGCGGGCCATCGGCACGAAGTGCATGGGCAACCTGCGCCAGCTCGGACTCGCGACGGCCACCTATATCCTGGAGACAGGGGTCTATCCCGTGGGCATCGACGGCAACGACGGATCGGTCTGGATCTGGCCCACGCTGCTCCGGAAGACAATGTACGGCGGCCAGAATACGGCCGTGTTCCATTGCCCGGCGGCACCGAAGCAATCGCAGTGGGTCCCGAAGTTCGGCGGCAGCGCCCCGGCGCGCCTCGGCTACCTGAAGGATGAAATCCGACTTCGACCCGGCGGCACGTTCTTCATGAGCTACGGTTACAACGTCTGGGGAGCCTTCGCCGGCCAGAACCCCAACACCGGGCTCGGCGTCTACCTCGGCGATCCGACGTGGGGTGAAACGAAGGAGTCTGCCGTGAAGAGTCCCTCGGAGATGATCTCGTTCGGCGACAGCAACTGGGATCTCAAGAAGAAGGGCGACCGCGATTGGAGCGGC
>JBIKWS010000617.1:0-3249 GCA_044356195.1 Cyanophyceae cyanobacterium | reverse complement strand
CCCCCTGCTGCTCCTGGCCCCCGGATGCGAACGACGCCTTCCATCGACTGCCACCGTGACCCTTCCCCCGCCGCCGATGGCGCAGGCCCAGCTGATCGCCTATGCCAAATCCCGCGGGTTCGCCAGCGACATCGCGGCACGTATCCCAGGGACCTCGGCCAAGGACCTGAAGGTCGCCGTCCGAAGGAGACGGAACGCGGCCCTGCTCGAAGTGAGCGTGTTCTCAGACTCGCCCACGCTCTCGGCCAAGGCGGCCAACATGGGAATCGAAGTCCTCATGGACCATTCCCGGTCCAACAACCTTGGGCCCCTCAAGTGGATCGACGCCGCCCTCCCTCCGGTCCGGTAGAGGCCACGCGACCGGGACAAAGCCAAGCCATGGCATCACCACCGGGCGCATGAGCCCAGGACCCGCGTGCAAGTGTCAGGCGACCTACCGCGAAGAACACCTCCATCGCAGCCCCGTCGGTCTGTGGAAACTGCGTGGCTGGTGAGCTTTTCACTTGAGCCAGCGGATCCGGATTTCCTTCTCAAGTGGCTTGAACTCGGGATCGCCGGTGACGAGCTCGGCCTTCCTTTCCTTCGCCAGCGCGGCGGCAAAGGCGTCAGCGAGGCTCATCTTGTGCAGCGGGCATGTTTGGCCTCCTCCACTTCGATTTCCTCACGTTTGTGCTCGGCCCATTCCTCGGCAAAGGGCTTATCCCCTGGTTCGCGTTTGAGGATGCCCCGCAGGCGCCGGATCGTCACGGCGGTCACGGGTTTCAGGAGAATGCCCTCGGGGGTGGCCTCAACGATGGCCTTGGTGCCATCCTCGATGTGGAACTGCTTTCGGAGCCACATGGGGATGACGACCTGCCCCTTGGTGGTGAACCAGACGGCGTTGGATTTGGGGACAGTCCTCATTTTGAAAATCCTACTTCACGCTCGAATTCCAGCCAAACGAACTTTTCTGACTTGTTCAACACAGTCGCCACATTCCCGTTCGCGTCCGATTGATGGGCATAAGGGTTGCCCCACTGGCAACATCCCCTCGCCCTACTGGATCCCTTTTGGTCCTCATGAGGCTTGACCACGTCATGCCCCTCATCGCCTCCCTTCTCTCGGCTTTGCCCGCACAGCCAACCGGATGCCTCCGACAACCAGATAGACAACGATCGGGGCCGTGACCGCCGCCAGGATCCGGAAGCCCCGCGCACCCTCTCGGGCCTGTTTCTCCAGATCCGCACGTACCTGCCTTCGCCTGAAATCAACCTCCATCATCGCCTGCTGGTACGCGGGCGAGTTCTTGGATTCCGTGCGGCTGGGGAATTGGTGTTGAATGGTGCCTGTATCGAACTGGACCGATGGTACCCGGTCCGGTGCCAAGGCAAACCGATTGTCCGTAATCGCAATCAAGCGGGTGATCGCGGGAACAGTGGAGCCCGGAGGCACGCTAAGCGTCACGTTGGTGACGGACAGTTGAATGAACTGACGCAGGGAGAGATCGGCTCCGAGAAGACACTGCCCCCTGAGGGAATGCTTTCGGAGCGGCGATGTCCTCATCGCCTTTGGAAAGGCTTTGGAAGGGCGACGAGGACGTCGCCGCCCCGTTCCAGATGGGAACAGCGTCAAGTTGCGTCCAATGGACCCCCAAGGCTCAGACCTGACCCTCGCTACACTTCGCACTCTGGTCCGACCCGGATCGGAGAATGATCTCGGCCACGATCGCGTTCGGCACCCAGCACAGCCATGCCACGGTGCGATAAGCTTCGATGAAGGAACCCGTCGCCGCCGTGAGCGTGGGCAGCCAGAGCCGCAATGTCACCGCGGCGAAGGTCAGCGCGAAATTCCGGACCATCCACTCCCGGTGACAGGTCACGTCACCCCGCCGGATCGCGGCCAACGCCATCCAACCGCTCATCAACCAGCACAGTCCCAGCAGGACGATGGAGCGGTCAATGTCCCCATCGTCATTTCCCTGCAGGCAATCCGGTCTTGCGGCGTTCCTCGTACTGCGGGTCGCGGGGTTCAATGATGCCGCGCTTCACGAGTTCGTCGGCATGGAGCTGGGCAAGCGGACCACAACGGCTCAGCCACGCGTCGCACTCGGCCCGGAGTTCGGCGAGCTTGGCGGCATTCGCCGGATCCCTGGCGATGTCCTTCACCTCCCAGGGATCGCTCTCGGTGTCGTACAATTCTTCCTGCGGACGGTTCGGATTGAAGTACAGGGCTTGCACCGGCGTGAGCCTGCCCTCGGCCTGGAAGCGGCGGAGCTCGTGCATGGTCTGGCCGACTTCCTGGTAGGCGACCTTCCCGGCCTCATCGACACCGGGGGCGAGGTTGCGGACATAGCGGTAGCGCGCGTCGCGCACCGAACGGACCTTGTCGTAACTCTCGTCCATGAAGTCGCGGAATGAGTACACGTACTTCGGGGCGGCGGCGGCCACGGGCAGGAAGCAATGGCCATCGTACTCGGCCGGCACCGGCACCCCAGCCAGGGTGAGGGCCGTCGGTGCGAGGTCGATCCAACTGGCAAAGTCCTCCCGGATCGTTCCCGGGGCGATCTGGCCGGGCCAGCGCACGATGAGTGGCACACGGGTGCCGGTATCCTTCGGCGAGCGCTTGAAGCGTGGCATGCCTCGACCGTGGTCGCCGGTGAGGATGACAATCGTGTTCTTCTCGAGGTCATGGGCCTTGAGCCAGTCGAGGACGCGTCCCAGAGAGTAGTCCACCGCCGTGACGAGTTCGTGGTAGTGGGCCACCTCGCGTCGGACGGCGGGAGTGTCAGGATAAAAGGGGGGAAGTTCGACCTTGGCCGGATCACGCCGGTCCGAGGGCTTGAGGGCCGCGGTATTCTTCGCGTGTTCAGCGTCGGAGGCGCGCACCTGACTCTCATGACTGACCGTATCGTTGAAGTAGGCAAAGAACGGTTCCTTCGGCTTGGGGGACAGCGGCCCAGCCGGCTGCTTTGAGAATCGGACCCAGGCCTTCCTGTCGTCAGCGAGTTCCTTCTCCGACACGCCCTGGAAGTCGGTCTTCCCCGGCCAGAGCACCTGATAACCCGCGGCCCGGAGTTTCTCGGTGAAGGGACGGGGCGGGTTGATGACCTTCGAACGCATGTTCTGTGCACCGTACCTGAGCGGGTATTGCCCCGTGATCAGGCCGCTCCGGGAAGGCGCACACACCGGGGAATGGGTAAAGGCACGCGTGAACCGGGCCCCCTCCCGTGCCAGGCGATCCATGTTCGGCGTGATGGCATCCTTGCAACCA
>JBIKWS010000616.1:0-3250 GCA_044356195.1 Cyanophyceae cyanobacterium | reverse complement strand
CCTCACCACTGGACCGCTGGCTCGCGAAGCCAGGCCGCGCGGGAAACGCCCTCCGGAAGGACGCAGGCTCGGGACAAGGTGGGCGTGTTTGCGTTTTTTGCCATGGCCAAGGCAAGAAAGAAGAACGGCACCTCGAAAAAAGACAGGCCACCCGCGGTGCAGAAAACCCCGCGGACCTTTGCCCGAGCAGGGACGAGTCTTGGGGCGATTTGCATCTGGACGTCGCATATGCGACGCGCGGATGCAAACGCGGCGGCCACGGGGGCGTCCGGCCGCCCTTCCGACGGTCATTCCTCGTCCGACAGCTTCCGGTAGAGCGTCGCCAAGGAGATATCCAACAACCGGGCCGCCTCTTCCTTGTTCTGATTCGCCAGCTTCAGCACGTGCTGGAGGTAAGCCACTTCCTGATCACGGATGAAACGGCGCAGGCTGACCACGTGCGTTGGAAATCCCCCGCCCCCAACAGAAGCCCCAGCGGCCGACATCGCCGGGTCCCCGGGTCCGCCCGCCGCCCCTGGGCGCCGCAGGGCTTCCTGCCCAACCGGTTCCACCAACGCCACTGCCTCGGTGTCCTCGGAGGCGGCATCGGTCGAGGCGAGGCGCTGGACAACCGGCGGCAGATCCCGAGCGCGAAGCAATGGCAGATCGGACAACACGCAGGCCCGTTCCACCGCATTCTCCAATTCCCGCACGTTGCCGGGCCAGGCATGCGCGCACAGGGCATCCATCGCACGCTGGGTGATCCGGCAAACCTGACCCGACCGCGAGTGCACCTTGTCCCGCAGGAAATGCGACACCAGCATCGGAATGTCGTCCTTCCGATCCCGGAGCGCAGGCATCGAGATCGGGACCACGTTCAATCGGTAGTAGAGATCTTCACGGAACTTGCCATCCCGGACCAACTGCTCGAGATGCTCGTTGGTCGCGGCCAGTACCCGGACGTTGACGTGAACGGCGACGTTGTCACCTACCCGCCGGACCTCCTTCTCCTGGAGGACGCGCAGCAACCGGCTCTGCAACTGCGCCGGCATGGTGCCGATCTCATCCAGGAAGATCGTGCCCCCGTCCGCGTCGTGGAAAAGCCCGTTCTTGTCGGACACGGCACCCGTAAAGGCCCCCTTCCGATGCCCGAAAAGTTCGGATTCCAGAAGGTTCTCAGGCAGTGCCGAACAGTTGATGGGGATGAACGGACCGCTGGCCCGCCGGGAGTTGTAATGAAGCGCCCGGGCGACCAACTCCTTGCCGGTACCGCTCTCTCCCAGGATGAGGACGGTCGCTTCGGTGTCCGCCACCCGTTCGATCATGCGGAAGACCTCCTGCATGCGCTCGCTGGCACCGATGATCTGGCTGAACCCGTACTTCTGCCGGAGCTCGCGCCGCAGTTGCGAATTCTCCTGCACCGTCTGGGTGTAGGTCAGCGCCCGCTGCACGCAGAGCTTCAGTTCTTCGAGCTTGAAGGGCTTCTCGAGGTAGTCGTACGCGCCGAGACGCATCGCCTCGACAGCGCTTTCCACCGTTCCGAACCCCGTCACCATGATGACCACTGCCGGCGGATTGAGCGCCCGCGCCCTGCGGATGATCTCCATCCCGTGCGGCTTGGTCTTGTCCAGATACAGGTCCGTGATCACGAGATCCGGCTGACGTTCCACCAATGCTTCAGGAACACCGACCGGACTGGTGAAGGGGAAAACCTCGTGGCCTTCCCCACGCAGAACCTCCGCGACCATCTGGACCATGGTCAGCTCGTCGTCGACCAGTACGATCTTGGCCATGGAGAAACACTAGCCGTGATCCACTGAAGGGCGAAGACCAATTCTCCATGGGCCCCATCCACCGCAGGAAACGCTTGGCCCGGTCGCTCGTTCACGCTTCCCTTGTCCAAGGTTTCGGCGCCATTGCGTTCCGGGACCTCCATTCACGAACACATCCCGAAGCATCAGTACTCGATATGCAACGCCATCTCCGACTCCTCGCCGTCGCGGTTGCCACCGCCGCCTTCATGGCCGGCTGCGCCACCAAGCCCAAGGCCTCCCAATCCATCGAGCAGGTCATGGAATCCGGGTTCAAGGGCAAGGAATCCCTGAATGCCAAGGTCTCCAAGGGTGAAGGCAGTGCCGCCGACCATCAGACCATGGTCGACCTGACCTACCAACTGACGCTCAACACCCCGACCAAGGGGGATCTCGCCAGCTGGACCCAGAAGACCACGGCCCTCCACGCCGCCGCCAAGGCCCTCGTCGCCCAGCAACCGGGGGCTCTCGATGCCTGGAAGACCGCCTCCAACTGCAAGGCTTGCCATTCCGTCCACAAGCCCGACTAAACCCGAGCGCTCTGTCTGTACGCCGGGTGCCCCCACCCGGCAAACCCGTCTGCAGGCCGGGTGCCCTCACCCGGCAGAGTCAAGACGGCCGCCGCGTGAAGGCACGCAGCCTGCATTCCGCACGTCTGTAGGCCGGGTGCCCCACCCGGCGACTCATTCAGACCCGGGCTTCTTCCGCCACGCCGAAATCCCGACAGCAGGGCGTGCACTCATCTTGGGCTTCTTCACCAACCTTTGGTCCGGTGAGGCTTCCCCGGCTTCATCCGCTGAAACTTCACCCAGCCCGGAGTCGGATCCCCCTGTTTCATCCTCCCGCCCGGCCCCGATGCCATCCGTCCTCCAGGTCGCTCCCGGCGCATAGGCGGATTCCACCTTGCCGTCCCTCGACTTGCGCCCTGGAAGGATCTCACGCGCCAACGACAACAACCGACGGCCGCGCGGCCGCACCCCCATCCGATCCCGCAGGAAATTCTGATCCCGCCGTGCGTCGCCGAAACTCTGCGCAATCTGGAAGATGTCGTTGTAGTTCGTCAGTTCCGAAACCATCCGCATCGCCGCGATATCCTCGCGGAACAGCCGATCGCGCCAGGGCCAAAGCACCCGCGCAACGCACCTTGGAAACGGATCCAGGCAATGCAGGAACGCTTTCGCCTCAAAATCCTGTGTTTTCCATCCAAACTCCTCTGCTGCCGCTTCTCTGAATGTAGCCATGCTCCCCACCCAACCTTGGTTAGGTGTAAGGAAGGGACCACAACGCCGATGGGTCAACCGCGGATGCGCAAATTCTCAACTCGGAACCGATGAATCCCGTTCATGCGACAGATGTTTGCTCCCCTTGTCGCACGCTCCACACCTCACCGCCCACGAACCGTCGCAAAGTGGCGGCGATGGCCGGTCGACGGAACCTCCACCACATAGCCCAAAGCATCG
>JBIKWS010000061.1:0-10664 GCA_044356195.1 Cyanophyceae cyanobacterium | reverse complement strand
GCCCAGTGGGCCGCCTCCGCATTCCTCGAAAAACTCAACCGGGACCAGGCACGCGTCGGTCCCGAGGCCCTCCCCGACGCCCTCCGCCTCTCACTCCCTCCCGAGACGCTCCGCAAATCGATCGACTACACCCTCGCGAAATCCACGTTCACGGACATCTCCGGCCTGGTAGACAGCATCGTCCTCGTGGCCTTGATCTGGTCCGGCTGGCTTCCCTTGTCCTGGAACTGGAGCCAAACCCAGCTCGGCACGCACGTCTGGTGGCAGTCCCTGTGGCTGTTGGTCGTCGGTTTCGCCCTGTCCATCCCTTCCCTTCCCTTCGAATGGTGGGGACAATTCCGACTCGAAGCGCGCTTCGGATTCAACACGACCACTCTCGGTACGTGGATCGCGGATCGCCTCAAGGGAATGGTTCTCGCCGCCGCCCTCGGACTGCCGTTGCTCGCTCTGATCCTGAGCCTTGTTGGTTGGGTCGGCCCGCTGTGGTGGATCTGGGCCTGGGCCGCACTCCTGGGCTTCCAGGTGCTGGTCCTCTTCCTCGCACCCGTCGTCATCATGCCTCTCTTCAACAAGTTTACACCCCTCCCGGAAGGCCCGCTCCGGGACCGCCTCCTCGCCCTCGGTGAGCGCACCGGCTTCAATGCCAAGACCATTCAGGTCATGGACGGATCCCGGCGATCAAGGCACGCGAACGCCTTCTTCACCGGGTTCGGCAAATTCCGAAAGATCGTGCTCTACGATACCCTGATCGCACAGCTCTCCGAGGCGGAACTGGAAGCAGTCCTCGCCCACGAAATTGGACATCATCGGCGGAAACACATCCCACAACGCCTTGCTTGGGCAGCTGTCACCTCCCTGATCGCGTTCGGCCTCATCGGGTACCTCGCCAAGGACGGGGGGTTGGGCGCGACGTTCGGTTTTCCATTAGGAATCAGCGTCGCCCCCACCCTCCTGCTCTTCGCTTTGATCAGCCCTGCCGTGCTCTTCTGGACCACCCCGTTGGGCAACCTGTGGTCCCGCAAACACGAATACGAGGCCGATGCTTACGCGCGGGATGCCGTGGGCGACCCAGCCCCCCTTATCGGTGCCCTCCGGAAGCTGTCAGAAAAAAATCTCAGCAACCTCAACCCGCACCCCTGGTACAGCACCTTTCACTACTCGCACCCGACCTTGGTCGAGCGGGAACAGGCGCTGCGAGCCGCGGTCGTCAAGACTTGATCCGGTGCGCCTCTCTCATTGGTCGTCCATCAGGACCGTACCACCCGCGGGAACGTTCCCCAGCTTCGACGGCACCGTGGCTGCCGGTGGTTGGTCCACCGCGTTGATCACATAGGTCTCGCCCACCACCTTCGCGGGAAACTTGCCCCCGTTGAAGTACGGCGCGAGGTCGCCCTCCGAAGGGGTTTCATTGCCACCCTTCTTGTTCTCCGCAGCCCATTGGGTCTTCACGGAGTCGATGGTACGGAGGTTGACCTTGATCGCCTGCAACCGGGCGGTTTCGAGGGAACGCTTCACATTGGGAATCGCGATCATCGCCAGAAGGCCAATGATCAGCACGACGATCATGATTTCCACCAACGTGAAACCAGAAGCCCGGGAAATGGCTCGCCGGGCGGCAAAGGAACGGATCGACAGGTTCATGACTTGAGTATGTGTCTGCCTCGGGAATCCCCGGGCGTGACAGGTCAACGCCCGGTTTCCACAAAAGTTTCGGAAAGGCTAACAGCGAACCTTCACGGCGGCAAAGCCTATGCCTGCCGATCGGTGCCCCGCTCTCAACTCCCAAGACAGCAGGATTGACGAACTGTAGGTAATTCAAACACAAATCATCGGATTCCGACGCTCGCATGCACACATCGTTCCGCACCCGCCGCATTGCCGTCCTGCTGGCCACCACCCTCCCTTTCGTTGGTAAGCCAACGCTCTCGGCGCTGACGTTCAACTTCACCAACGGAGGCAGCGTCCCAGCCGATTACATGGCCGCCGCCGTCGCCGCGGGCAACCTGTGGTCCGGGTACTTCACCGACCCAATCACCATCAATGTTCAGATCAACTACTCGAACTTGGGAACGGCCGTGGCTGATTCTTCCGTCAGTTCCTCAACCGTCGCTTACGGGACCGTCCGTGACGAACTCATCGACGACGCCATCACGCCAGACGACATTTCCTCCTCCAACGCCCTCCGGAACGGATCATCAGCCATCTTCCTGATCAACCGGACCGGCGGAAGCCTGCGCATGGACACCGGGACAGCCGGAACAGCAGCCGACCAGAACAACACCGAATTGAGAGTCCCCAATGCCGTCCAGAAGGCCCTTGGGCTGCTTCCGGGGGCGAACGGTGCGGTGGACGGGCAGATCGATCTCAATTCCACGAGAAGCTACGACACCGATCGATCCGACGGCATTGCCACGCTGAGCTATGACCTCATTGGCGTGATCGCCCACGAACTGGGACACGTTCTGGGTTTTCAAAGCACTGCCGAAATCATCTCCACCACGGGAGGGATCATTTCCGAATCCTCAGCCAAACCCCAGGTCGCAGACCTCTTCCGCTTCTCCCAGGAATCCGTTGGACTTGTCGGGACCTTCTCCGGCAGTGGCGCTGCACCCGGCGTGTTCGACATCTCTGCCGACACACGGACGAAGTACTTCTCGGTGGATGGCGGGACATCCTCCGTCGCGCAGTTCGCCCGAGGTTCCAGCAGTGCGGTCACAACTTTCGGCAATGGCCAGCAAGCGAACCACTGGCTCAACAGCTCAACACCCATCGGCCTCATGGATCCAACCATCGGCTTGGGTGAATTTCTGTCATTCACAAGCACCGACCTCCGGTTCTTCGATGTCATCGGGTTCAACCCAGTCCCCGAAGCCCGGAGCTGGGCCGCAGGATTCCTGCTGATGCTCGGCGCAGGTCTTCTCCGCTGGCGCAAGCACGCGGCTTGATCCTACGCGCCAGACCCGGTAGAAGACGCAGCGCTTTGGGCGCCCATCATGCCGGAATTACTCGACCTTACGATCGTCATGCCCTGCCTCAATGAGGCAGAAACCCTTGCCACGTGCATCAAGAAGGCACAGGCCGGCATCGCCCACGCGGGAGTCCGCGGAGAAGTGCTGATTGCTGACAACGGTTCCACGGACGGATCTATCGAAATTGCAGAATCCCTCGGTGCCCGCGTGGAACGTGTCCGGGAGAAAGGCTATGGCAACGCGCTGCGTGGTGGAATTGAAGCCGCCTATGGCCGGTGGATCATCATGGGCGATTCCGATGATTCCTACGACTTTTCCAACGTCTCGGGCTTCGTCCAGAAGCTGAAGGCGGGCCATGACCTCGTCATGGGGTGCCGACTCCCCTCCGGCGGCGGAACCATCGCAAAAGGGGCCATGCCGTGGAAAAACCGATGGATCGGCAATCCGATCCTTTCGTTCATCGGACGCCTCTTCTTCCGCACTCCAATCCACGACTTCCATTGCGGGCTGCGGGGGTTTTCGGCAGAGGCGTATCGCCGCATGGACCTCAAGACAACGGGCATGGAGTTCGCCTCGGAGATGGTCATGAAGGCGACGCTCAAGGGTCTGAACGTCGCAGAAGTGCCAATCACCTTGCACCCGGATGGTCGCTCCCGGCCTCCGCATCTCAAACCGTGGCGGGACGGCTGGCGCCATCTGCGCTTCATGCTGATTTACTCGCCGAAGTGGTTGTTCCTTGTGCCGGGCTTGTTCCTCACATTTACAGGCTTGGCTGGTGTCGCGCTTACTTTCTCCGGCCCCTTGGTCGTGGGAAGGATCACCTTGGACCTGGGCACGCTGATCATCGCCAGCATGACATCGGTTTTGGGATATCAACTGGTGGCTCAGGCCTTCTACGCAAAGGTATTTGCCGTTGGCGAAGGTCTTCTCCCGAACGACAAGCATTTCGCCGGTCTCTTCCGGCACTGGAATCTGGAAAAAGGTTGTATCACGGGGCTGGTCGCCAGCTTGGCTGGGGCCACCATCCTTGCGGTTGCCGTATGGAAATGGGGAGCGGTCAACTTCGGTGATCTTCCAACCGCGGAGAACCTCAGGCGCATCGTGTTGGGAACGACCCTGACGACTCTTGGGCTTCAAACCATTTTCAGCAGCTTCCACCTCTCCGTTCTCGGTCTCAAGACCACTGGACGACGGCCACCCTCCCTGGAGTAATTCAGGGCACGCAGCCCCTCATTGTCTGTGACAAGAATCGACCGCATCATCCAAGCTTGGCGAATCAAGGTGGCCTTGCCTTACATCAGGCCCGGTTCCCGCGTCCTCGACCTAGGTAGTGCGGACGGAGAACTTTTCCGACGCGCCGGTTGTTGTGGACCCGGTTCCATGGGGATTGATCCGACACTCCAAGCTTCGCTGACCACGAACCAAGGTTTCCGGATGATCAGCGGCTACTTCCCGGAGGACATGCCACCGGGGTGCCCTCCGTTTGATGTCATTTCAATGTTGGCCGTCCTGGAGCACTTCCCCCCCGCACAATACTCGAAGCTCTCGGAGGGTATCCGGAGACTGCTCCGCCCCGATGGCCTGCTGTTGATCACCGTGCCCTCAGCAGCCGTCGACGAAATCCTCAAATGGCTGCTCAAACTGCGCCTGATCCACGGCATGTCACTGGAAGAGCACCACGGATATGATGTGGACCAGACACCGGAAATCTTTGCTTCACCAGCATTCAGACTCCTTACCCACAAGCAATTCCAGCTTGGCCTCAACAATCTTTTTGTCTTCCAGCGATCAGACTCCTGACCCTAATTCCTCTGCAAGCAGTCGGCTTGATGCAGAGGATATCGTTCGCCTCGATTGACCAATCATCGTCGATCCATTCGAAATTCCAACCTCGCGGAAAATGACCATCTCCAGCAATAATTCGTGCCCTCAATGTCTGTCGATTGTCATGCCCGTCTACAACGAGGAGAAAACAATCGACCAAATCATTGAACTGGTTCTCGCACAGAAACCGGTCTCCGAACTCATCATTGTCGAGGACTGTTCAAAGGATGGCACGTGGGCAAAACTGCAGGCTTGGAAGGATCGAGACCCCCGGATTCGTCTCTTCAAACACGAAGTCAATCAGGGTAAGGGTGCCGCACTCAGGACGGGCTTGAGCAAAGCGACAAGCCCGTATGTGCTCATTCAGGATGCAGACATGGAGTACGACCCCACCGAGTATTACGTGCTTCTTGGACCGCTGCTTCAAAACCGGGCCGATGTCGTCTTCGGATCCCGTTTCGCCGGAGGAGCCCATCGCGTCCTCTACTTTTGGCACTTCGTGGGAAACCGGATTCTGACCACCCTCTCCAATATGTGCACGAACCTGAACCTCACGGACATGGAAACGTGCTACAAGGCCTTCCGATTGGAAGTCCTCCGCCGAGTCGTTCTGAAAGAGGACCGCTTCGGTTTCGAGCCAGAAATTACAGCGAAGGTGGCAAAGCTTGATGTCAGGATTTTTGAGGTCTCCATCAGCTATTACGGACGAACGTATGCGGAGGGGAAAAAGATCGGGTGGAAGGATGGTTTCAGTGCCATCCGATGCATCCTCAAGTACAGCCTCTTCCAGTAGTGCGGCATGACATCCTGATGGATGAGGTACGGGGCTGATGCTCCCCAGCGATGATTCGATGGGCAAACCTATCGTTGCCTCATCGCCCGCCACGCTTCGGCCACTCCGCAACCCAGCAGCATTCCAAGACTCATCCCCACTACCATCCCCACCCAGGCCAAGAGGAATTGGGCAGGGTGACCCGGCCCCCCGATGGCCAACGCGATGCGCGCGCCCTCGTTCATCCCGACAACCATTCCAGTGGCCGCCAACAACCCCGCTGGCCATCGTTGCAGTCGCCTACCCAACCGTGGCAGTCCGGGCCACATCCAACGCCACCCGCCCAGAATCATGCCGAGTTGCATCCACGGAACCTTGCCAGTGAGTTCAAAGTAATGATGTGGCTGGCAGCAAAGACAAACGCCCTCCCGCATCACGGGTCCCATTCCCGCCTCAACGCACCATCCGGCAAGCATCCCGAGTCCCCCAGGCCCCAGCATTCCCATCATCATGCGGGACCACGGTCTGGCTTGACTCGTCTGCATAAGCCCCCAACCCACACCCCATAAGCCCATCGCCATTCCCAATACCTGGGGCCAGGACATGGCACCAAGCCAGGCGGCCATTGGAATCTGCAGGACCAGACTAACGAGAAAAAGAATCCGCTGATGACCACTGGGCTCCGCATCTTCAGGGGCGCATCCATCCCCGGTGGAAACCACGGAGCGCCAGGCGACCACGCCACTCGAGATCACCATCAGGAGCGATGCAACCACAGGATGCAGCCACCCTCCCGCTGCCAATCCCATCCCCATCACGTTGTATCCGGACGCAAACCACAGTCCGCTTCGGATCCTTCTCTGGACATCCCGTGAAACCTGGATGACGTGTATGAGGGACTCCAATCCCCTCTCCCCAATCACCCCATCGCCTGCCTCCTTTGCAATTGTCGTTCCTTCCGAGACCGCCAATCCAACCGCGGCCACCGCGAGTGCTGGGCCATCGTTCACTCCGTCACCCACAAAGGCCACTGGACCATTCTTCTTTTGCTCCGCCGCCAGAAACTCCGCTTTCTCATCGGGTCCCATTCCTCCAAGAACACGGACGCGTCCGCCCAGGCCAAACTCAACCGCCCTTTCAATACGATCCCCCGTAAGAACACCCACCCGACACCCGAGAGCTTCCAACCGCGTAACAAGCATGGGCCAACCCTCTTTGGGTTGCTCATGGATGGAGGCAATTCCGATCACCTTCCCGTCAATCTCAATCCCAATGGTGAAGTCACTGTCAGGTCGGTACCGCAATGGCTCAACCATCGAGGTCACTGCGCTTTCAGGAATCAGCCAAACCAATCGGCCAATTCGAACTTCCATCCAGCGCCCTGCGGCTTCCCGGATACTCGCCCGAACCCCCTCACCCGGCACAATCAGAACGTCCCTGACTTCGATGTCGTCCAGCGAGCACCCGGTATGAAAGGCCTTGGCCAGCACATGGCCGGATCTAGACTCTACCGCATCAACGAGCCTTCGAACACGAAGTCGATCCCAGCTGTCCTCCAAAAGCGCCAGATCCAGCATCGATGGGGTTGAGTCAGTCAGCGTACCGGTTTTATCAAACCATACGTTCCGTACGTCCGCCAACCGCTCCAGCGCCCCAGCCGTGCGAAGAATGACACCACGGCTTGCAGCCACTGCCAGACCGCTCCAAAGGCCCAACGGAACCGCAAGTCCGACAGCACAAGGGCAAGCTATCAACACAACAGAGAGTGCCCGGTAAACGGCAAACTCCCATTCCCCCCGTATCCACCACCACCAACCCGTCATGAGCGCGGAAGTGACCACGAAGAGGACGAACCAGCCAGCAAACCGATCCGCAAAGACCATGGATCGGCTTTCCTTCAGTCCGTCTCGTGCCATCCGGACCGTACCGAGCAATCGATCCAACACACGACCTTCCTGTCGCTGACAAATCTCGATATCAAATTCCGCATCGACACTGATCATCCCCGCACGCACCTGATCACCAGGTCGAACCACTTCCGGTACCGAAGTACCATTGAGGATGCAGGAACTCACCCAACCTGAACCTTTTCGCACCAAACCATCCACGGCGATGGAGGAGCCGGGTCGGACCCGAACGAGATCACCGACCCTGAGCTGACGCACCGAGACGGAACTCTCGGTACCCTCTGGTCCAAGAAGAAGTGCCTCGCCAAACCACGCGTCGAGGCTTTCCACCTCCGTGAGAACTCGTCGCTTTGCGAACGCCGTCAATGCCTTGCCGGCCGAATAGACCGTTACCAGAACAGCAACCACTTCGTAATAGACGGCTCCGGTTCCTCGAAGGGACGCATGAACCGAAGCCCCCATCGCTCCAACGATGCCAAGAAGGAACAACCATTCCGTCCCCGCCCGTCTTTCTGCAACGCAGGCACATGCTTGCCGGACCAGCGGACGACCAAGTACCCAAAGGACGGAGCAGGCGCCTAGCGCGAGCGCAAGGTGGATCCAGCCGCGGGCCACTCCCTCCACCTCCGAGACGTTGACCACGGTGGCAAACAGCATGAGCTGCGCGGCAACGAAGGCACCAAATCCAATCGAGAACCAAGCCTCACCTCCATTCCCGGATTCCCTTTCGGCCTTTCTGCCGCCCTCGGACAAAACACGACAGCCGTAGCAGCAGTATCGTTCGGAGCCGACGACCGATCGGGGAGAACCAAGGATTACCCCACCGCAGTACAAACAGGACGCAGCGACGCTGCCTCCGGGGTTTGCGTTTGTCTCAGAGGGGACCACATCAGGCACAGGGGGATGTAGTCGGGAAAATGTCAGTTCCCAAGACCCTGCAACAATGCCTTCAACTCATCTGGAGGAAGCTTCTTCAATGCTTCCTTGAGAGCCTCGGGCGAAAGGCCTCCACCCGCTGGGGCCGCGGCTGGGGCGTCTCCGCCACTCACAGGCAACTTGAGCAGATCTGCAGGGACCCAAGCCTCCGTGCGGTCCTTCGTCGCAGCGCGGAGAGCTGCGACTTCCGCCGGCGTAACCAGTCCTGCCTTGTTGCCCCAACTGTTGCGGATATAAGTGAGGACATTGGCGATCTGCTTATCATCCATGGAATCGCGGAAACCATTCATCACCGCGTTATAGTCGCTCCCCTTGACCTGAATGGGGCCGGATAGGCCATTGAGGACGATCCGGATGATGCGGTTGGGACCCTCTGCAAGAACCCATTCCGATCCTGCAAGTGGAGGAAACTGACCAGACACTCCGTTTCCATCGGCTTGGTGACATGGGGAGCACTGG
This sequence comes from Cyanophyceae cyanobacterium, assembly GCA_044356195.1. Taxonomy (GTDB): domain Bacteria; phylum Verrucomicrobiota; class Verrucomicrobiia; order Limisphaerales; family UBA9464; genus UBA6176. Next base: position 1,797 of record JBIKWS010000061.1, on the reverse strand, counting down.
GCCAGAAAGACCGCCATGCCTTCCTTCGCAGATTTTGCTGCCGGATCGTCTGTAGAGGGCCCCGCTTCCGAAGGTGGAGGGAGAGGATTGATCTGGCGTTCGGAGAATTCGTCCGCCCGGAAGCCACCGGAATAGTGAGTCAGGTATGTGCCAGCCCAGAAAAGAAGCACGGCAACAAAGACGACCATCCAGAGGTTCAGGGGCTCGCGGCCTTCAATCGGATCGGGTCGCTCGCGAAGGACGGCCGCGTGCAGGTCGGAAACATCCGTGACTTCACCACGGTCGAGCCCTGAAGCGTTCTTGTTGGGACTATCGCTCATCGCGTGTTCGCTCATTGGACTGCAGTCGCGGTTACAGCGTCGTCCGATGCCTTGGGCAACGGAGCCTCGGGCAGGTCGAAAGAGGATTTCAAGCTGCGCAAATATTCGACCAGTTGGCGGGCAGCGGGTGTAGGCACCACTTCCCAGCCGTCACCCGGCGCAAACTCACCCACCAATTTCAAGGCGTTTGTAGAGACACCGCCGAGCCCAATACGACGCTTTTCAAAAAGGAAAGGATACGGGGGCATCACGCTCCCCTTGGAGGTGATTTGCGGGTTGTATAGATGGGTATAGTGCCACGAATAATCCGACTGCCTTTCACCGATGTTCGTCAGATCGGGACCGGTGCGGGACGTGCCCAGCATGACCGGACGATCGTGCACGTAATCACGACTCACGGACCGGCGCTTTCCCCAGCCACGATTGATGTCACCTCCAAAACCAGCAGGACGCACCTGCTGTGAGTGGCAATAAACACAACCCAGAGAACGATAGTGTTCTGCGCCCTGCTGAGCCTCGCCTTTGCGGGCTTCCGGAAAATAGGAAACGACGCCAACGGCGTTGGTGGCTGGATTCGGCAGGAGGCCACCCAACTGTTTGTAGGGAGCCAGCACCAAACCCACCCAGCTGGATGCCAAGGTAAGGAGGATTCCGAGAAAGAGGAGAGGTCCGTACTTCATGGCATCATTTTCCGGCAATGGCTGGGGTCTCGGTTCCGGAGAGGATGGCAACGACAGGTTTGCGATACGGGCCGAAAACCCTCGCCAAAAGCCAAACCAGGTTTCCAACAAACGCAACGTGTCCCAAAGCCATCAAGAGTCCGGCAACAGTACGAAGCTTGAGCCAAGGCAAGGTTCCTTCGACCACTTTCATGAATGGAATGGTTGCGTCATTCATGGCCAACCCTTGGAGAATGCCGCCGTAGCTCAGCGGCACGACGTAGAGGACCAAACCCAGAAAACAGCCCCAGAAATGTATGGAGATCAAACCAAGCGAAGGCCACTCACGCCCCGAGATGCGGGGGATGATATAGTACAGGGAACCAAACATCACCATGGTGAAGAAACCATAAAGTCCCAGATGCGCATGCGCGATGGTGTGGTGGGTAAAGTGAACAATCTCACTGTAGCTGCGGAGGGAATTTGCCACACCCTGCAGACTTGTGGCGGTGTAGCAGAGGGCCCCCACAACCACGAATCTCAGCGTTGGGCTGTACCGTAACTTTCCAAAGTGCCCAACCATCGTGAAGTGGTGGTTGATGGCCACAGTGATCACAGGGATGAGCATCATGACGCTCGCCACGACGGAGACGGTGATCATCCAGGCAGGCATGGGGCCTCCAATCAAATGATGCAGACCATTCCAATTGTAGAACAGGGCTAGCGACCAGAATCCCAAAACGCTCAAGTAATAGGAATGGATGGGCCGACCAATGACCTTGGGGATAAAGTAGTAGATGGCAGCCAAACCAATGGGA
>JBIKWS010000615.1:0-3254 GCA_044356195.1 Cyanophyceae cyanobacterium | reverse complement strand
TCTTCAACGAGGCCGCGCGCTCGAAGGTCACTGCGGTGCTGAAGACCTTTCCGGAGGGTCGGATCGTCCCCGACACCGAACTCAAGGGCCTGCGGGCGCATTTCGAGGACGGTTACTTCGGGCAATTGCTCTTCCTGGTGCGCGAGGGCGTCCTGATCGTGCCCAGCCACATGGGCGAGCGCCCGATCCGGGCGATGCACGGATATCACCCGGACGATCCGCATTCGTACGCCAGCCTGCTGACGAACCGCGGGTCGTTGCCGGACGACGTGACGGCCATTCCGCACATCCACGGGTTGATGGTGCAGGAGTCGATGGCCGCAAAAGCTGCCAACGGGTCGAAACCCGCGGTTGCCGTCCGTACCTAAACAGGGTTATTACGACGGCGGCAGTAGGAGCCGAAGGATGGTACCCCTCTTTAACCCCCAACGTCTGACGAAGTCCTGCCATGTCTGCATCGAAACCGACCCTGTGGCAACGCACCCTCATTTACTCGCTCTGGCATGACTTCAGCATCCGCTGGAGGTTCAAGTATGAGCTGCCGAAGCTGAAGGAAGTGACCCTGGAAGGGGTGAAGCTCGACGTGTCGACGCTTTCACCCATCATGAAGAACAACCTCCTCGAAGGCCGCTACGAGGTGCAGGAACGCCTGTTGGCGTCCAAGTGCCTCCAGCCTTCGGACCGCGTGCTCGAGGTGGGCGGCGCGATCGGCTTCATCGGCCTGTTCTGCCAGACGCGACTCGGCATCACCCAGTACACCACCGTCGAGGCCAACCCCAACACGGCCGAGTTGCTGAAGCGCAATTACTCCCTGAACGGGCGCACGCCGGTCCTGTGGAACGTGGCCCTCGCCGCCCAGGACGGGAAGGTGACACTGAACATCGGGAATGAGTTCTGGGAGAATTCGCTGGTCGCCGGCAGCGGATCCGGCAAGTCCGTCGAGGTTCCTGCCCACAGCCTGTCCACCCTGGTGGCGCGGTTGGGTTACGAGCCGACCACGCTGATCATCGACATCGAGGGCGCGGAGCAGTTCGTGGATTTCCGGCAGGTGCCGGCCTCGGTGAAGAAGATCATCATCGAACTGCATCCGGCCTTCATCGGATTCCCGGCGACGTACCAGATCATCGGTGAGCTCCTCAAACTGGGCTTCCGGGTGGAGGAGGAAACCGGTGGGACCTACCTGTTCCTGCGCCCATGAGCCAACCACGACCCCGCGGGTCGACCGTCATCCATGTTCCCCGCCGGTTTGTTGCCGAGGAGTGGGGCGGGACCGAGACGGTCATCCTGGAGATTTCGCGCCAGCAGAAGCGCGCCGGGTTGGTGCCGCGCATCATCACGTCGATGGCGCTGGCCCGGATGCAGCATGAGGAGATCGGTGGCATCCCGGTCCATCGTTATCATTACTGCTACCCGTTCTTCGGATTGAGTGCGGCGGACCGGGCGGCGTTGGACAAGAAGGGCGGCAATCTCCTCTCGTTTTCGCTGTTCCGGGCGCTGTTGAAGGCCCCGAACGTGCGGTTGTTCCACGCGCACGCGCTGAAACGGTTGGGAGGCGAGGTGCGGACGGCGGCGCGCTGGCGCAAGAAGCCCTTCGTGGTTTCGTTGCATGGCGGGGTGTTCGACGTGCCGACAGCGGAGTTGGGTTCGATGCTGAAGCCTATCGAGAACAAGCCCGAGTGGGGCCGTTTGTTCGGGGCCTTCTTTGGATCCCGCAAGGTGCTTTCGGACGCGGATCACGTGATCTGCGTCGGCCAATCCGAGCTGGAGAAGGCGTCGGGTGAGATCGGGCATGACCGCATCAGCTATCTGCCGAACGGGGTGGATTGCGCGAAGTTCGCGACGGGTGACGGCCCAGCTTTCCGGGCGGCGCACGGGATCCCGGCGGATGCCTTCCTGATCCTGAACCTCAGCCGGATCGACGGGCAGAAGAACCAGAAGCTGTTGCTGGAGGCGTTTGCGGCGATGCGGGTGCGTGTGCCGGGAGCGCATCTGGTTTTGATCGGGCCGGAGACACAGCCGGTTTACGCGAAGGGCCTGCGGGATTTCGTGGCGGCGAATGGACTCGGTGGGTGCGTGAAGATCCTGCCGGGAATGAAGAACGACAATCCGGACCTGGTCCGGGCCTTCCATGCGTGCGACGTCTTCGTCCTGCCGTCCCTCCATGAACCTTTCGGGATCGTGGTGCTGGAGGCGTGGAGCGCCGGGAAGCCGGTGATCGCCAGCCGCGTGGGCGGGCTCAAGGCGCTCGTGCAGGAGGATCACACGGGGTGGTTCCTGGAACCGGGCGATGGGACGGCGGCAGGTGATCTGGCCGCGCAGCTGGCACGTCTCGCGGCCGAGCCGGAGACGAGGCGTCGGCTGGGAGCGGCTGGAAAGGCGGAAGCCCTGGCGAACTACGACTGGGCGCGGGTGAGCGTGCGACTCGAGGAGATCTACCAACAGGCCGAGGCCCACGCCGCGAAGCGCTACGGAGGCGCGCGATGAGCTACCAGGAGGTCAAACGCAACATCTGGAGCAACGCCATCTCCAATTATGTCCGCACGGTCCTCGGCATGATCGTCGGCCTGCTGACCTTCCGCATGCTGTACCAGAGCATGCCGCCCGAGCAGTTCGGGTTCTGGTCGTTGCTCTGGTCGGTCTTCGGCTACGGCATCCTTCTCGATTTCGGATTCGGATTCGCGGCGCAGAAACGCGTGGCGGAATTGTCGGTGAAGCAGGACTGGAACGAGCTGTCGCGGGTGCTGTCGACGATCCTGTTCTTCTACTTCGGTGTGGCGGCGGCGATCGTGCTGGTGGTGTTGGTGGCCTCGCGCCCGATCGTCGGGCTGTTCGGGGTTTCTGCGGCGAACGCGGAGGAATTCCGGAAGGTCCTGATCCTTTTCTTCATGGGAATCGGGTTGGCGTTTCCGATGGGGATCTTTCCGGAGATCCTGCGTGGGCAGCAGAGGATCCGGTTGGCGAACAACCTGATCTCGGTCGCGCTGGTGTTGCGGTTGGCGACGCTGTGGCTGGCGTTGAAGTACGAGTGGGGGTTCTTTGCGGTGATGGCGATCGCGCTGTTCTACGCGCTGGCGCCGGACTTCCTGGCGGCGTTGCTGGCCTTGAGGCGCATGCCGGGAGTGAAGCTGCGGCCGGGGCTGTTCTCGAAGGCGATGATCGGGGACACGATGCGGTTCTCGGTGTTCGCGTACATCAGCACCGCGACGAACCTGGTGTTGGGAAAGACGGACCAGTTGGTGCTGGGTGTGGCGCTT
>JBIKWS010000614.1:0-3263 GCA_044356195.1 Cyanophyceae cyanobacterium | reverse complement strand
CTTCAGCCAGGGGACGCTCAGCGAAACCAATTTTGGCCGGGATCATCATCCCCGGTGTTACAGCGTGTGGATGGCCGGTGGCGGGATCCGCGGTGGGATCACCCATGGGGAAACCGACGATTTCTCCTACAATGTCGTCCGCGATCCCGTGCACATCCACGACCTGAACGCGACGTTGCTGCACTGCCTCGGGATGGATCACGAACGCCTGACGTTCCGGCATCAGGGACGGGATTTCCGGCTCACGGACATCCATGGAAATGTCGTGAAGGAACTGCTGGCTTGAGGCTTCTGTCCATGAAGATGAGATCTCGATGGGGCCGGCCGCTCGGGAACGCAGTTCCCAGTTGCCAGATGCCAGTTTACAGAAACGCGGAATCTGGGACCCGAACGTTGTCGGTCGTGCTCGCGATGGTTTGCGGCGTGTGCCTCGTTGCGGCGGAACCGCAGACCCGCGTGACTTACTCCGATGCCTACGGCAAGACGCGGCCGCAACCGGAACTCACTGCGCAGGACATGCCACGATTTCCCGCGGTGGCCGCAACGAATGCCGCGGCGACCTTCCGGCTGCGTCCAGGATTTCATGCCGAACTCGCCGCTGCCGAACCGCAGGTCACCAGCCCCGTGACCATCGCGTTTGATGAGTTCGGACGGATGTACGTGGCCGAGATGGTGGACTACTCCGAACGTCGCGAGGAGAACCCGCACGCCGGACGGATCCGTCGGTTGGAAGACATCGATGGCGACGGGCGCTTCGAGACGTCGGTGATCTTTGCCGACAACCTGCCGTGGCCGACGGCATTGGCCTGCTCCCAAGGCGGGATCTTCGTGGGAGCCTCGCCGGACATCCTCTGGCTGAAGGACACGACCGGCGACGGGCGTGCGGATGAACGCAAGGTGGTGATCACCGGCTTTGGCAGCGGCGTGGCCCGTCTCAACGTCCAGGCTTTGCTGAACTCGTTCAACTGGGGCCTCGACAACCGCATTCACGGCGCGACCGGTCCCAACGGCGGAACCGAAGTCCGGGCGGTGGCCGGGGCCAATCCAACGGCCGTCGATCTCCGGGGGCGCGATTTCAGTTTTGATCCGCGCAGCTTCGAACTCCGTCCAGAGGCCGGCGGCGCGCAGTACGGGCTTTCCTTCGACAGTCGCGGCCGGCGCTTCGTGTGCAGCAACAGCGATCATCTCCAGATGATCGCCTTCGAGCCGCACGAGACCGTTCGGAATCCCGCGTTCGCACTGCCGAATCCCCGGGTCAGCATCGCCGCCGATGGCCCCGCCGCCGAGGTGTTCCGCCTCAGCCCGGATGAACCCTGGCGCATCGTCCGCACCCGTTGGCGCATCAGCGGCGTCGTGCCCGGCATGGTCGAGGGCGGTGGCCGGGTCTCCGGATACTTCACGGGCGCGACCGGGACGACGATCTACCGCGGCGACGCCTACGGCCCGGAGTTCGCGGACAATGCCTTCACCGGGGATGCCGGCGGTAATCTCGTCCATCGCAAGGTGCTGGTTCCCGATGGCGTCCTGCTCTCCGGCCGACGTCCCGTCGATGAACAGGCCATGGAATTCCTGGCGTCCACCGACACGTGGTTCCGTCCCGTCCACTTCCAGAACGCTCCCGACGGTTGCCTCTACGTGGTCGACATGTACCGCGAAGTCATCGAACACCCGTGGTCGATCCCCGAAGCCATCAAGAAGCACATCGACCTGGACAGCGGAAACGATCGGGGCCGGATCTGGAGGATTGCCCCCGACGGATTCCGCGCGCCGCGACGGCCCATGCCGGGAACCCAGGATATCGTCGGACTGGTGGGTGCCCTCGCGAGTCCGAATGGCTGGCATCGCGAGACGGCCGCACGGTTGCTTTTCGAACGGCAGGATGCCGCGGCGGTGGCTTCTCTCGTCCAACTCCTCCAAGGCACGGGCCCGGCCGTCGGTCGCTGGCATGCCCTTTACGCGTTGGACGGTTTGCGCGCACTTCTTCCGGATCCACACCTCACGCAGGCCCTCGACGATCCCGATCCCACCGTGCGCGAACATGCCGTGCGGTTGGCGGGTAAGTTCCTCGCCGATGGGGCCGTGCCTCCGATGTTGGTCGATCGTCTGGTTCGGCTCACCGCCGATGCTTCACCTCGCGTCCGCCTGCACGTGGCTTTGGTCTTGGCCCACGCTCCGGTTTCCGCGCGTGTTCCGGCCCTCACGGAACTTGCCCGACGCGATGCCGCGGACCCTTGGATCCAGGCGGCTGTCCTCAACGGACTCGTCGACGGCCCGGCTGGGGTGTGGCAGGCGCTGGCCGAGGACGCCGCCTTTGCGACTTCCACGGTGGGCGACGCCTTCCTGCGCCGGCTATCGGAATTGATCGGTGCCCGGAACCGTTCCGAAGAGATCGATCGCGTGTTGCGGGTGGCCGAAGCCCGCGGTGCCGTCGGGGCGGTGTGGGTGAGGTCCCTGCTCGAAGGGACCCGCCGCGCGGGTGTCGGGGCGTTGCCCGGTGCGACCTCGCGACTGAAGCCGATCCTCGACGCCGCGCGAACGGCGGCGACCAATCCTGCGACTCCCGAGAACGTTCGCGTCGAGGCCATCCAATTGCTGGCGCTTGCCGGATCCGATGATTCGGGTGCGTTGCTTGGGCGCTTGGTGACCGCGGAGCGCGAGCGTGTGGCATTGGCGGCCGTGTCGGCGCTGGGGCGCATGAGCTCGCCGGAAGTTGGATCGCTGCTGCTGGGTTCGTGGAAGGCCGCCGGAACCCGCCTCCGGAGTGAAATCCTGAATGTCCTGACCGCACGGCCAGAACGTGCCGTGCGGCTTCTGGACGCGGTGGAGCAGGGGGTGGTCCTTCGCACCGAGATTCCCGCCTCCAGTGTCCAGGCGTTGCATGGCTCACGGGAGCCGGCCATCGCCCGCCGATCGAGGATGCTGTTGCCGCCAGAGCCGACGCCCGCAGACCTGATCCAGCAATTCCAGCCGGCGCTGGCGCTTTCGGGTGATGCCCGGCGTGGACAGGCGATCTATCGCGAACGCTGCGCCTCCTGCCATCGCGCCGGTCCGGAGGGCAATGCGCTGGGACCTGACCTGGTCACGGTCCGGACGGCTGGGAAGGACAAGCTCCTCGCCAGCATCCTCGATCCGAATGCGGAGGTGGCGCCCCAGTACATCGGGTTCCAGGTCGAGGTTCGGGATGGAGACACCCTGTCCGCGATCATCGCCAACGAGACGCCCAGCCATGTCACCTTGCGGATGGGCGGCGGTGAGGAGCGGAC
>JBIKWS010000613.1:0-3271 GCA_044356195.1 Cyanophyceae cyanobacterium | reverse complement strand
AGTTCAAGGCCCTCACCGCCAATGCGGCTCGCCCCGTGGACGCCGACTTCGAGCAGGCCACGAAGGATCTGAAAAAGCTGCCGAAGAAGCCCAAGCCACCGAAGAAATGACCCTCACCGAATCCATGGTCGAAGAGGCCGCCCTCGAGTGGTTTGGGGAGCTGGGCTACCCCTGCCTCGGGGCAGAGGGCCTCAACCCGGGCCACGATCAGGGGGAGAGGGAGTCCTACGGCGAGGTGGTGCTGGTGGGACGCTTGCGCGAGGCCATCCGGAGGCTGAACCCGGCCATTCCCGAGGAGGCCCGGGAGGAGGCGGTGCGCAAGGTGCTGCGGGTGGGGACGCCATCGCTCACCCAGACGAACCGGGCCTTTCACCGGATGCTGCGGGACGGGGTGGATGTCGAATACCCCCGTGCGGATGGGTCGATCAAGGGTGACAAGGTGCTGCTCGTCGGCTTTGGCGATGTCCGGGCCAACGACTGGCTGGTCGTGAACCAGTTCACGGTGGTTGAGGGGCAGAGCAACCGTCGGGCGGACATCGTCGTCTTCGTCAACGGCCTGCCGCTGGGCCTGATCGAGCTGAAGAATGCCGCGGACGAAGACGCGACGATCTGGAGCGCCTACGCACAGCTGCAAACGTACAAGGCGGAGATTCCCTCCCTGCTGGCCTACAACGCGGCGCTGGTGGTGAGCGACGGCCTGCAAGCTCGCATGGGTTCCATCACGGCGAACCAGGAATGGTTCAAGGTCTGGCGCACGATCGATGGAGAGGGGGACGCACCCAAGACGGCGCTCGAACTGGAGGTGCTGGTGCGCGGCGTGTTCGAGCGGCAGCGGTTCCTGGACCTCCTGCACCATTTCATCGTCTTCGAGGAAGACCCGGACACGGGCGCACTGCACAAGATCATCGCGGGCTACCATCAGTTCCACGCGGTCAATGCGGCGGTGGAGGAGACGGTGCGGGCGAGCGGGATGGCGGATGAGTTCCGGGATCCGGCCGGCACCTACTGGACCGGAAGGATGCACGGTGGTCGGCCGGGTGACCGTCGGGCCGGCGTCGTCTGGCACACCCAGGGCAGCGGCAAGAGTTTCTCCATGCTCTTCTTCGCCGCGCGGGTCGTGCGGCATCCGGTGATGCAGAATCCGACGCTGGTCGTGCTGACCGACCGGAACGATCTCGACGACCAGCTCTTCGGCCAGTTCCAGCGCTGCGCGGACATCCTTGGCCAGACGCCGATGCAGGCCAGCGATCGCGAGCATCTGCGCGAACTGCTGAACCGGGCCAGCGGCGGTGTTGTGTTCACCACGATTCACAAATTCATGCCGGAAAAGGGCGAGTCGATGCCCGAACTCAGCGCACGGCAGAACATCGTCGTCATCGCGGATGAAGCCCACCGCAGCCAGTATGGTTTTGGCGGGAAGGTGAATCCCAGGACTGGCGAAATGTCCTACGGCTTCGCCAGCAACCTGCGCGACGCCGTGCCGAATGCGTCGTTCATCGGGTTCACCGGCACGCCCATCGAGAAGACCGACGCGAACACGCGCGCCGTCTTCGGCGACTATATCTCCATCTACGACATCCAGCGGGCGGTCGCCGACAGGGCCACGGTGCCGATCTACTACGAGAGCCGCATCTCCAAGCTCAGCCTGAATGCGGCCGAGCTGCCGAAGCTCGACGCCGAGTTCGAGGAGATCACCGAGGGCGAGGAGCTGACGAAGAAGGAGAAGCTCAAGACGAAGTGGGCCGCGCTGGAGGCGCTGGTGGGCGATCCGAAGCGCGTCGCGCTCGTGGCCGCCGATCTGGTGGCGCACTTCGAGAAACGCGTGGAGGCGATGGACGGCAAGGCGATGATCGTGACCATGAGCCGTCGCATCGCCGTGGACCTCTACAATGCGCTCATTGCGTTGAGGCCGGACTGGGCGAGTGCCCAGGACGACGACGCCGAGGCCGAGAAGGGCAGGGGCTGCGTGGTGAAGGTGGTAATGACCGGCAGCGCCGACGATGGCCCCGACTGGCAGCCGCACATCCGCAGCAAGGACAAGCGCCGCAAGCTGGCCAACCGGTTCAAGGACGCCAGGGACCCGTTCCGTATCGTCATCGTGCGCGACATGTGGCTGACCGGGTTCGATGCCCCGTGCCTGCACACGATGTATGCCGACAAGCCCATGCAGGGCCACGGCCTGATGCAGGCCATCGCCCGGGTGAACCGCGTCTTCCGCGACAAACCCGGCGGGCTGGTGGTGGATTACCTCGGGCTGGCGGACCAGCTGAAGCACGCGCTCGCCACCTATACCGAGAGCGGTGGCCAGGGGAACCCGACCTTCGACACCGCCCAGGCCATCGCGGTGATGCTGGAGAAGCACGGCGTCGCGTGTGACATGATGCACGGGTTCAACTGGGCCAAGTGGACGACGGGCAAACCCGCCGAACGTCTCGCGCTTGTTCCCGCCGGCCAGGAACACATCCTCCAGCAGGAAGACGGCAAGAAGCGCTGGGTGCAGGTGGTCACGGAACTTTCCCGTGCCTTCGCCCTGTGCGCTGCCAGCGAGGAAGCCACGGCGATCCGCGACGACGTGAGTTTCTTCCAGGCCCTGCAAGCCGCGCTGAACAAGCAGACCAACACCCACCGGAAGACACCCGAGCAGATCGATGCCGCCATCCGCCAGCTCGTGAGCAAGGCCATCACGACCGAAGGCCAGGTCATCGACGTCTTCACGGCTGCTGGATTGTCCAAGCCGGACATCTCGATCCTGAGCGACCAGTTCCTCGCCGAAGTGCGTGGACTGAAGCACAAGAACGTCGCTGCCGAACTGCTGGAAAAGCTGCTGAAGGACGAACTCAAGGTCCGATCCAAACGCAATCTCGTGCAGAGCCAAGTCTTCAGCGAGAAGCTCAAGAAGACCCTCAACGCCTACCACAATCGCGCCATCTCCACGATGGAGGTACTGGAGGAGTTGATCCGCCTCGCCAAGGAACTCGACGCCGCCACCAAGCGCGGCGTGGACCTCGGCCTGACGGATGATGAGGTCGCGTTCTACGATGCCCTGGCCGCCAACGAGAGCGCCGTGAAGGCAATGGGCGACGACAAGCTCAAGGTGATCGCCGCCGAACTCATCACCCAGGTCCGCAAGAGCGTGACCATCGATTGGACCCTGCGCGAAGGGGCCCGGGCGAAGATCAAGGTCATGGTGAAGCGGATCCTGAACAAATACGGCTACCCACCTGATCTTCAGGAAGAAGCCGTGAAGACTGTGCTCGCGCAGGCGGAGCTG
>JBIKWS010000049.1:0-11522 GCA_044356195.1 Cyanophyceae cyanobacterium | reverse complement strand
AGCATCACCCCGGGATACAACAGTCCGCGGAAGTCGATGCCATCGGCGGCGCAGCCGGCGAGCCAGGGATCGAGGATGGCGCGGCCGACGGATTCGAGTTCGGCATCGGAAAGGAACGGTGCGGGCGAGTACGTGCCCATGCCGCCGGTGTTGAGGCCCTCGTCATTCTCGAGGGCGCGCTTGTGATCCTGGGCGGTGGGGAAGAGCAGGGCGGTCTTGCCGTCGCACAGGGCGTGGAGGGAGATCTCCATCCCGGTGAGGAGTTCCTGGATGACCGTGCGGGATCCGGCGCTGCCGAAGGACTTCTGGACCATGATCTCGTCCACGGCCTGTTCGGCTTCGGCCAGGGTGTGGGTGAGGATCACGCCCTTGCCGAGGGCGAGACCGTCCGCCTTGACGGCGCAGCGTCCGCCGAGTTCCGCGCAGAAACGCTTCGCGGCGACGGGGTCATCGAAGGTGCCGGAGCGTGCGGTCGGGATCCCGTGCCGCAGCATGAACTCCTGGGAGAAGGCCTTCGAGGATTCGAACTGCGCGGCTTTCTGCGTTGGCCCCCAGATGGTGAAGCCCGCCGCCTGGAAGGTGTCGACCACGCCCAGGGCGAGGAGGTTGTCGGGACCGACCACGGTGAGGTCTGGCTTCTCGCGCCGGGCGAACTCGAGGAGCGCGGCGAAGTCATCGGCTGCGATCGCGAGGTTTTCGGTCAAGCCTCCGCTGGCGAGGGCTTCACCGGCCGTGCCGGCATTACCGGGAGCGCACCAGAGCTGTGTGACACGGGGGGATTGAGCCAGCTTCCACACCAGCGCGTGCTCGCGTCCGCCGGATCCAAGAACAAGGACCTTCATGTACGTGGCGAATGGGTCGGAGAATAGAGGGCAACGGCGACGGGATCGCGATCAGGCCGAATAATCGAGGTAGATGGTCTTGGACCGGCTGTAGAAGTCGAGGGCGGCCGTTCCCTGTTCGCGGAAGGTGTCGGTCGAGCTCTGCTTCACCCCGCCGAAGGGGACGTGCAGGGCGAGGCCGGTGCTGATCTGGTTTACCTTCACCACGCCTGCCTCGATCCGTTCGGCATACAGCATGGCCTTCTTGAAGTCGCGGGTGATCAGGCTCGCGGAGAGACCGTACTCGACCCCGTTGGCGACCTGGATGGCCTCGTCGAAGGAATCCACGGCCAGGATGGCCACCACCGGACCGAAGACCTCCTCGCGCGCGATGCGCATCGAGGGGGTGACGTTTCCGAGCACGGCAGGTTGCATGAACCAGCCGTGGGCAAGGTCGCCTTCGGTGAGGCGCGCGCCGCCCCACAGGAGTTCGGCACCTTCCGTCTTCGCCTGGGCGATCGCATCGAAGTTGCCCTGAAGTTCGGCTTCGTTGACGGCAGGTCCCATCTGGACGCCGGGGGCCAGGCCGGGTCCGACCTTCCACGCCTTGGCGAGGGCGATGAGCTTCTCGGTGAAGGCGGCCAGGACCGGGCGCTCCACGATCACGCGCGAGGTCGCGGTGCAGGCCTGTCCGGTGAGACCAAACCCGGCGATGGCGACGAGCTTCGCGGCGAGGTCGAGGTCGGCGTCGGCGAGGACGAGCGTGGGGTTCTTGGAACCCATTTCGAGCTGGCAGCGGATCCGGCGGGGGGCAACGGCTTGGTAAAGGCTGGTGCCGACGGCATGGGAACCCGTGAAGGAAAGGGCTTGGACGGCTGCGTTTGCGGCGACTTCCGCGCCGAACGGGCGGCCTTCGCCGACGACGACGTTCAGGACACCCGCTGGGAGGCCGGCCTCATGGAGGGCACGGGCGATCTCGAGGGTCATGGCCGGTGCCTGTGAGGCGGGCTTGATCACCACGGTGTTGCCGGAGAGGAGGGCTGGCGCGGCCTTCCAGGCCGGGATGGCGATCGGGAAGTTCCAGGGGGTGATGAGCGCGACGACGCCGAGGGGTTCGCGCCGGGTGAACATCAGGTTCCCGGCCAGGTCATGGGGAAAGGTCTGGCCGTTCGCGCTGTAGCTGATCCCTCCATAGAAGCGGAAGATGTCCACGGCACGCTGCACTTCGCCGGTGGCCTCGGTGAGGGTCTTTCCCTCTTCGCGGACGAGCAGTGCCGCGAGTTCGGGCTTCCGTGATTCGAGGATCTGGGAGGCTTTGCTCAGGATCCGGCCGCGGGAAACGGCGGTCTGAGCAGCCCACTTTGGAAATGCTTCCTGGGCGGCGGCAATCGCTGCAGCGGCCTCCGGGGCCCCACTGAGGGGATAGGTGGCGACGACCTCACGGGCGTCGGCAGGATTGCGCGTTTCAAAGGTTCGGCCGGATGCCGCTGCCGACCACTGGCCGCCGATGTAATTCTGGTACGAACTCACGGGGCCTTTGTCGGCGGCGGCGGCCGGGACTGCAATGCGGAAAAACGATTGAGCCTGAAAGCGGCAGTTGGGTGATCCACCGATTTCACAGATTTCACAGATGGACTGGAACCAGAGACCCCACCGCTTCGCTGTTTCCATGTCACCCGCGGGGTGAAACGACAGTCTCTCCCAACCGTCTTCCAATCCGTGGATCCGTGGAATCTGCGGATCCAACCGCATTTCTGGGTTCAGTGTTCGCGGTTGAGCAGGTAGTGGGCGAGCGCTTCGAGGGCGACAGCGCGGCCCTTGAACGGTTGGAGGGCCTCGAAGGATCGAGCGGTCAGGCGCGCGGCGATGGCGCGGGACTTCTCCAGGCCGACGAGACGGGGGTAGGTGGCCTTCTGGGCGGTGATGTCCTTGCCGGCGGTCTTGCCGAGCTTTTCGGTGGTCTGGGTGACGTCGAGGATGTCGTCGATGACCTGGAACGCGAGGCCGACATTGTAACCGAAGTCGGTGAGGGCCTTGAGCTGGGCAGGCGTGCAGTTGGCACTCATGCCACCGAGACGGACGGAGGCGCAGAGCAGGGCGGATGTCTTGCGTTCGTGGATGTACTTGAGCTGGGGAACAGTGAGTTCCTTGCCCTCGCCTTCGAGGTCGGCGACCTGGCCGGCGATCAGTTGGAGCGAACCGGAGGCACGGGCGATTTCGAGGATGATGTCCTTGTGGGAGTAACGCGGCCAGGCGTCGCTGAGGGCGGCGATCTCGAAGGCCTGGGTCAGGAGGGCGTCGCCGGCCAGGACGGCAATGCCTTCGCCGAAAACCTTGTGGTTGGTCGGCTTTCCACGGCGGAAATCGTCATTGTCCATCGCCGGGAGGTCATCGTGGATGAGGGAGTACGTGTGGATGCACTCGACGGCGCAGGCGAGGGGCAGTGCCGGGGCGACATCGCCACCGCAAGCCTCCGCGGCGGCGAGGACGAGGGCTGGGCGCATGCGCTTGCCCCCGGCAAAGAGCGAATAGCGCATGGCCTTGTGGATGGTGGCGGGCTTGGCGGATGCCTTCGGGAGGAAACGGTCGAGGGCGGCATCGACTTCACGAGCGCGATTCTGGACCCAGGAACCGAGGTCAAAGGACTGTTTGCGGGCGGTGGCCATGTAAAGGGGAGTTGTAAGGATTGTGGCGGTCGTGGAGCAAGCCGGGGTTGAACCCGAGGCGGGTCGGGTTCAGAACCACAGGCATGAGCGGCAAGTCAGCAAAGGTGGCGGCGATGGTGGCTGGATTGGATGCAGGACCGTGGGATCGGCGGTATGTCGGGTGGTTTGTGTGCTTCAACCGGGGCGAATACTACGAGGCGCACGACGTGCTGGAGGATCTGTGGCTGGCGGAGGGAAAAGGGGGGCTGAACTACGGATTCTACAAGGGCCTCATCCAGTTGGCCGGAGCGTTCGTGCACCTGCAGAAGGGGCGGCTGGGACCGGCGATGGCCCTGTTCCGCCTGGCGGAGGCGAATTTCGCCCTTTATCCGGCGAGGCACGCTGGGATTGACCTGTCAGCCGTTGCCGGAATGTCGGTTGAATGGCGGAACCGTGTGGAAGATGGGGCGGGCGTGAACCCTCTGGGTTCCGATGGAGGAATGCCACTGGTGCGGTTCCCTGAGGGTCTGCCGGGAACCTGAGTCGACGCTGTTCAGGGCTTCCCCGGTGCGGCTGGGGTGGGGGTGGGTGGTGCGGGTGCGGGTGCGGGAGGCGGTTCGCGGAGTCGCTTGATCTCCGCCTTGATGCGGTTCATCTCGGCGGTGTCACTGGCATCGCGGGCCAGCACCAGCTGGCGTTCCCGGAAGGGGATGAAATTGGTGTAGTCCGTGCGGAGTTCCTCGACTTCACGCAGGGCCTTCACGGCTTCGGTGGACT
Source organism: Cyanophyceae cyanobacterium (assembly GCA_044356195.1). Classification (GTDB taxonomy): domain Bacteria; phylum Verrucomicrobiota; class Verrucomicrobiia; order Limisphaerales; family UBA9464; genus UBA6176. Next base: position 7,279 of record JBIKWS010000049.1, on the reverse strand, counting down.
GGCTCGTGAGGTCGAGCCATTCGGCCAGGTTGAGCAGGATCCGGACGCGTTGCTGGGGTGAGGGATTGTTTCCGAGAGCCCGGCGTGCCCAGAGGATGGCGGACTTGAGCTGGTTGGCGTCCGCGAACATGGAAGCCACCTTCTCAGAGAGGATGGCGCTGTTGGTCGTGGGCGGGTGGCGGATCACGGACTCGCGGATGGCGGAGGGATCGTTGGGGTTGGCGAGGAAGACGTTGACCTTGCGCAAGACGGTCCAGTCGACGGTGGGACTGCGCCGGGCGATCTGTTCGGTCTCCTGTTTGTTGAGGTTCTGCTGGAACGGGACGAACAGAGGGTCGCCGTAGAAGACGTTCATCCACGAAAGCCATGGCTGGGAGGAAACGGCGGCCTCTCCGATGGTGAAGCCGCCCGTGGCGAGCAGTTCCATGAAGACGTGGGTATTCGGCGTGAACTCCAGGAAGGGCTCGTCGACGGAACCGAACGTGACGGTTGCGCCCTTGGCGAGCAGCGGGCCAACCCACTGGGAATGCGGATTGCGGGGTTGGGTGCCGTTGAAGGAGTGCAGGTGGTAGGCGATGGCTCCCGGCATGAATTCGACCTCGGGAAGGGTGAATGGCCCATCGACGCTTCCAACATACCAGCCCATGTAGACCCCGATCTGGGACATGGGAAATGTGGCTGGGAAGGTGGCGGGGTTGTTGTCGACATACGTGGGGAGTCCGACCTTCTTGCAGGCTGCCGCCGCGTTGGTCAGCCATTCGTCGCCGGTGCGGTAACTTCCCGAGGTGATGTTGCGCAGGTCGAAGTAAGCGTTTCCTGCGAAGCCATTGGTTTCACAGGACAGGGCCTTGTCGACGAGGCTCCGGGCGATTTCCGGAGTGGGACCGTCGAGGCGCCCGACCATCATGATGCCGTTGGTCGGATGGAAATGGGACCGTTCGACATGCTTGTAGAAAGGATTGTCGAGGCCGGCGACCAGTCGGTATCCGCCGGCGGTCGGAAGGAGCGTCAGTTCGGAGTCGATGGATGCGTCGTTGCGTTTGATGGCGGCCGGAGCCTCCTTGGGAAGCTCCCCATTCTGGAGAGGGTCGTGGACGATGCGATAAGGCAAGCCCCAGCAGAGGACAAGGTACCGGACCTTCGAGCGGGTCACGCGGATCGCCGGGCCACCGAGGTGACCGTTGGTCGCGGGCGAGATGTAATTCGTGTACGTCAGCAATCCCCGTTCGCTCAGCGTCTCGAGGATCGGGGTCTGGATCCTTGCGATGTATTCGGCACGCGTGATGGCGTTGTCCGAGGTGGTCTCGAGGCCGATCCACTGGTTTTCAGGGACATTCCGGGCACGCGCATAGTGTTCGGCCACGGCGCGGGATTCCGGCTTCTGGCGGGCGTAGAGGATGACGACTTCGGAACCGTCGGCCGCAATGGTTCGCTCGAACGGAAAGGCGGAGAAAAGCCCCAGTAGCAGGACGATCAGAGACAGCCTGACTGGTAGCCGCCACCGTGGCTCAGACCGCGGTGAAGTGCTTTTGGACATGGTCTCGGAGGATCGCATAGGTCTCATCAGGCGACTGGTGGGTATTGTCGACGCGGACAGCGTCCAGAGCGGGATAAAGAGCCCCCTTCTTGCGGGTGGCATCCATGGCATCGCGGGTGGCGCCGATGCTGTCCGTATTGCCGCGGTTGGCGAGGCGGGCCTGACGGACGGCTTCATCCGCTTCGAGAAAGAACTTCACCGAGGCAAGGGGGAAGACTTCCGTGCCGATGTCACGGCCCTCCATGACCAGTGGACCGAGGAGCATGCAATCGCGTTGCCGGGCAACCATCCAATCGCGGACCTTCGAAATCTGGGCGACCACCGGGACGGCCTTCTCGACCTTGTCGGACCGGATTTCCGCAGCGGGGTGGTAGCCATTCACATGCATCCACGCCTGACCATCGATGACGCGCATCTCGGCCTTCCATCGGCGCATGAGTTTCACGATGGCCTCGTCGTCCTGTGCGGACATGGGCTTCAGGCAGCGGAGCCCGTTCTGCAGCGCCCACCAGGCGAGGGTACGGTACATGGCCCCCGTATCGACATAGATGCAGCCGAACTCGGCCGCGAGTCGGCGGGCAAGGGTGCCCTTTCCCGAGGCGCTTGGGCCGTCGATGGTGATGACCCGGGGCAGTCGGAGCGACGGCGAGGCGGCGACGGTGGGTGCCTTCAATCCGCGTGGAGTTCGTCCGGCCCGAGAGGGCGTGCGCCGTGAGCCTCCCGGATGCTGGCCCCGATCCCCTGCGGGGCGGGTGCCGCCAGCTTCTGGAAGAAGTTCGGGAAGGTCTTTTTGACGCACGACGGGTTTCTGATTTTCATGCCCGGCACTTGCAAGCCCAGAGTCGCGAAACACATCGCCATGCGATGATCGTTGTAGGTTTCAATCTCGGCACCGTGCAGGGGGGTCGGGTAGACCGTGAGGGTATCGCCCTCCTCTTCAACGCGGGCACCACACTTGGTGAGTTCGGTGCGCAAGGCGCGGACGCGTTCGCATTCCTGGACCCGGAGCCGGCCGAGATCGGTGAACCGAACCGGATACCCGGCGAACGGCGCGAGCACGATGGCGGTCATGATGCTGTCGCCGAGGTCGGACTCGCGGGAGACGACTGCCGGCAAGGGCAGACAGGCTGGAAAGCGGGCATCGATCTGCCAACCGGAGGTGGGCCATCCCGAGACGGGTGGGAAGCCTGCAGGGCCCGGACGGCCACCGCGGAGCAGCCAGTCAGCGGCCCAGAAATAACTGCCCGACGAGGCATCCGGTTCGATCGGGAAAGTCCCGCCTTGGGAGGGAAAGGCTCCGGCGAGGCGGGACGTCATCGCCACGTAGGGGGCGTCATCCAGATCGCCTTCGCCTTCGAGATCGACCTGCCATTGGGCTGTCGGGGCGGAGAGCAGGAGCGCAGAAGCGAATTGGGAGCTTTCGGCGATGCTGACTGAGCAGCGTCCGGGTCTGGGGCCGGAGCCGTGGATCACGGCCGGGAGGCGGCCGTTGTCGGATTCGATGGAATAGCCGAGCTGACGGAGGGCCTCCAGAAGGGCCGCCTGGGGACGTTCGTGCATCCGTGGGATGCCGCTCAGGCGATATGTTCCGTGGCCGAGGCAGACGAATGCAGCGAGGAATCGGGCGGCGGTTCCCGCGTTGCCGACGTGTAGATCGAGCGGTTGCGTGGGAGTCCCGGCGCGTGGGATCCGGCCACCAAGGCCGTCCACTTGGATGGTGCGGTTGGCAGGCTCGGATTCGTCCAAGGTCACGCGGACCTCGAATCCAAGATGGCGGAGGCATTCCACCATGACCTGGGTGTCCTCGCTCCAGAGCGCCCCGAGGAGTGTCGTGGGGCCGTGGGCGAGCGCTGCGAGGATCAGGGCTCGATTGGTGATGCTCTTGGATCCAGGAATGGTGACCTGGATCGGGAGCGGGCGCAGGACGGGTTCGATCTCGATGAGCGCTGGGAGGGCCATGAAAGCGGGAGACGGGTTCAGTGGGTTGGCGCGGATTCCTGGCAAGGGTTCCGGAACTCCCGGAGCCAGGCCTCGCGGCGATCGCGGGCTTCGCGCAGGAACTGGTCGATGGCGCGGGCGTCCCCGCGGGTGAGGGCGGCTTCGAACTGGGTCAGCTCCGCTCGCCACGACTCGATGGTGGCGCGGATGGCGTCGCTGTTGGAGAGGGCGATGTCCCGCCACATCTCCGGGGAGCCACTGGCAAGCCGCGAGGTGTCCCTGAAACCGGTGGCGCACAGATCCCGAACTCCGGCCGGGTGGGAGGGATCCAGAACGTGATGGGCCAGGACGCTGGCCAGAACCTGGGGAAGATGGCTTGCGCGGGCGACCCAGAGGTCGTGGTTCCCGGGCGTCATCTCGATCGTCCGGCCACCGACGGATTGCCACAGTTGATGCAGACGCGCCACTCCGGCAGCAGGGGTCCGTGGCGTGGGCGTCACGACGCACCGTGCGTTGACGTAGAGGTCGGGCTTCGATGCCAGGACTCCCGTTTGCTCGGATCCGGCCATGGGGTGGCCACCGACGAACGTGACGCCAGTTCCCTCGACGAGCGGTTCGATGGCGGTGACGACAGAAGCCTTGGCCGAGCCGACGTCCGTGAGGAGTGTGTCATTCCTCAGGAAGGGAAGGCACTGGGACGCGAGGTCCGCCATCTGGCCGATGGGGGTGCAGAGGACGACGATTTCGGCATCCCTGACGACCTCGGCGAGGTCGGTGGAGGCGAGGTCGGCGGCCCCCACCTGGCGACACTCATCGAGGGTTGCCTGACGACGGGCGTACCCCGCGACGCAGGAAGCGACGCGGAATTCGCGGAGGGCGCGGCCGAGGGACCCCCCGAGCAGCCCCATGCCGACGATGGCAACCTTGTTGAACAGCACGGAGCGCGACGTTAGGGGAGGGGCGGGGGAATGTTCCAGAGGCGAGTTTTCGGTTTTCGGCCGGCGGCGGGAGGCTACCGTAGGCTGACGTGAGTTCCGAGAATGCCAAGACAAGCCGCCCCGCCAACCGGCTGGGGCAGGAAAAGTCGCCCTATCTGTTGCAGCACGCCCACAACCCCGTCGACTGGCATCCGTGGGGTGAGGAGGCGTTCGCCCGGGCGAAGGCGGAGTCGAAGCCGGTGTTCCTGAGCATTGGCTACTCCACCTGCCACTGGTGTCACGTGATGGAGCGCGAGGTCTTCGAGGATGCGGCCACAGGCGCGTACCTGAAGGAGCACTTCATCAGCATCAAGGTGGACCGTGAGGAACGGCCGGACGTGGACCGGATCTACATGTCGTTCGTGCAGATCACGACCGGGAGCGGAGGCTGGCCATTGAACGTCTTCCTGACGCCCGATCTGAAGCCTTTCTACGGCGGGACGTACTTCCCGCCGGAACCGCGCCATGGACGTCCGTCGTTCCGTCAGTTGCTGGAACGGATCGTTGAGCTCTGGGGGCAACGACGGACCGAACTGGTGGAGTCCGCGGAGGAAATGACGGGGCGGTTGCGGGCGATGGCGCAGCAGGATCCGGGGAACTCGTTCCCTGCGGGCTTGCGGGAGTTGGAAGGGGCGGGGCAGACCTTCCTGGGAGAATTCGATCCCGTCCATGGTGGGTTCGGCGGGGCCCCCAAGTTTCCGCGGCCCAGCCAGCCGTTGTTCCTGCTGCGGTATGCACACCGGTTTGGGGATGAGATGGCGAGGGACGCGGTGGTGATGACCTGCGATCGCATGGCGGCGGGCGGCATGTACGACCAGCTTGGGGATGGTTTTGCGCGGTACTCGGTGGATGAACGCTGGTTGGTGCCGCACTTCGAAAAGATGCTCTACGACAACGCCCAGTTGTTGCAGTTGTACCTGGACGTCCACGTGCTGACCGGCGACGCACGGCATGCGGAGGTGGCCCGCGGAATTGCCCGGTATGTGCTCCGCGACATGATGTCGACCGAGGGCGGCTTCTATTCGGCGGAGGACGCCGACAGCGAAGGGCAGGAGGGCAAGTTCTACTGCTGGACCAAGGCGGAGTTGTCGGCCGCGTTGACGCCAGGCGAGCTGGAGGCTTGTACCGTCCATTACGGGATTACCGAGGAGGGGAATTTCGTGGACCACAGCCACCCGGAGCCGCTCCGTGGGCTCAACGTGCTCTCCATCGTCGAACCCAACCTTTCCGGAGAGCACGCCGTCCTGCTCGCCAACGCGCGCGAAAAACTGATGGCATTGCGCGCGCAACGGGTGCGGCCGCACCGCGACGACAAGGTGTTGGTTTCGTGGAATGGAATGATGCTGGGCGCGCTGGCGCGGGCGGGCGTGATCCTGGACGAGCCGGGCTGTGTGGCCGCGGCGAATCGCAATGCCGACTTCATCCAGACACGGATGTGGGATCCGGCTACCGGCACGCTTTTCCACCGCTGGCGGGAAGGGGAACGCGACACCGTACAGTTGCTCGATGCGTATGCGAACCTTCTGGCTGGCTTGACGGATCTTTATGAAGCGACCCTGGATCCGCGCCGCCTGGGATTCGCGGTGGCGGTGGCTGAGTCGATGATCCGTCGCTTCCATGATGCCGAGGCGGGTGGGTTTTGGCAGACGACGGCGGACGCGCCTCACCTCCTGGTTCGTTCGAAGGAGGATTACGATGGGGCGGAGCCCAGCGGGAACAGCGTCGCGGCGCTGGCGCTGCTGCGTCTGGCCGCGATCTGCGACCGCAAGGATTGGCGGGAAGCAGCCGAGCGTACCGTCCGGCTTTTTGCCCAGAAGCTTCACCAGATGCCCCAGGCGGTACCCCATTTGTTGCTGTCTTTGGACTTCCTCCAACAGGAACCCAAACGTGTCGTGCTCGTGGGTGATTGGACGTGCGGCAGCACCGCCTCGCTGCTCCGAACCGTCCACGGGGTGTTTGAACCCAACCGGGTCGTCCTCGGCAACCACGGCCCGGTGGAGGCGTTCGCCAAGACCCTGCCGGTCAATGAGGAGTTCACGCGGGCCTTCTGCTGCAACGGCACCGCGTGTGAGGAACCGACCCGGGATCGAAAGCGGGTTCGCGCCTTCCTCGAACGTCGGGAACCGTCCGAAGGCAGATGACTTCGGACGGCTCGGGAAGGTTTACGGTGCTGCCGTATCGAACCCCTGGGATGCCACGGGGACGTGATAATGCACCGGCATGCCGTCGAGGTAGTTGATGATGTTGTTGCTGAACCCGTAGATCAGGATGAAGCAGAGGGTGACCGACGCGGCCCACAGCTTTACCCACGAGTGACTGCCCGACTTCCTGTCGCAGACGAACACCATCCGGACGATGGCGGATCCAACAAGGAGGATGGTGGGGTAATAGCCGAACTGGACGAGGGGGCGGGTCCAGGCGGTGGACGGATCCGGCTGTCTCCAAAACCCCTGATCTTCCCTCAGCCAGACCATCAACGCCAGAGCTCCCAGCCCGAATGCCACCGGCCAGAGGGTCCCTGACCGCCGGGTTTCGTTGGGGTTTGGAGTCTTCATGATCCACCAAAGGCCTACTCCATTTTAGGGGTGTGGCAAGCCTTTCCTCGGGGGTTGCCGGACAGGCTTGGGCGCGATGTGAGGACAGGGTTCTCCGGGTGACCGGAGGACGCGGAGGTCTACCGGCACCCTGACTTTCGGCCGGCTTTCCGTTTGCCAGATGCGCCGGGCATGGTTAAGAAACCGGGCCGTTCACACGTCCCTTTAATCACAAAAGAATTATGCCTAACGCCTACCACGCTTCCATCGAGGGTGCGCAGCATGGAGCGAAG
>JBIKWS010000612.1:0-3276 GCA_044356195.1 Cyanophyceae cyanobacterium | reverse complement strand
CCGGTATTCCTCCGGCACCAACTGGCTGAGTCCCGTGCTCGATGCCGTGTACACGTATTGGTCCTGCGTCACGTCCAACCCGGATCGCCGCGCCGCTTCGATGGCCGAGAGCACCTCGTTCGTGCGGCCCCAGGAGGCGTTCCCGCTCAGCTTCAGATGGGAAATCTGGACGCTGCACCCCGACGCCCGGCCGATGCGGAACGCCTCCTCCAGGGCCGCAAGGATCTCTGCCCCTTCATCCCGCATGTGCGTGGCATACACACCCCCGTACTGCCCCACCACTTCCGCCAACCCGATCAACTCTTCCGTCGTTGTGAACGTCCCCGGCAGATAGATCAAACCCGTCGACATCCCCAGCGCCCCATCGCGCATCCCGCGGTCCACCAACGCCCGCATGCGCGCCAATTCCGCAGCGGTCGCGGGCCGTCGGAAGGAACCACCCATCACCTCGCCGCGGATCGATCCCTGCCCCAGCAACAACCCCACGTTCACGGAGACACCATTCGAAACCACCTGCCGGTGAAACGCGGCCACATCCGTCGCGGACGTCCCACAATTCCCCACGATGACCGTGGTCACGCCCATCCGCACGAAGTTCTCCGCCCGCGATTGCTCGGCGACATCGTCGGCATGCGTGTGGACATCGATGAAGCCCGGCGTCACCACGCAGCCCATGGCATCGATCACTCGCGCTGCGCTGCCCGAAACCCGTCCCACCGCAACGACCCGCCCGCCGCGGATGCCGATGTCTTCCGTGCGGCCAGGGTTGCCGGTGCCGTCCACCACGCGCCCCCCGCGGATGAGCACATCCCAACGATCTTCGGCGCGGACTCCAGACACCATCGCCAGCGAGGCCAGCAGCACGCCACCCAGGCAACGCGTCCAGATGTGAGGGATCGACATCGGGTCCTTGCCTTCGTCACGTGGCCTTGCCAAGGCCGGCGACCTTCACGCGAGGATCCCCTTCACCACCGTCCCGTGAACGTCCGTCAGACGGAAGTCGCGTCCCTGATACCGGTAGGTCAATCGCTCGTGGTCGATCCCCATAAGGTGCATCAGGGTGGCGTTGAGGTCGTGCACGTGCACCGGGTTCTCCACGACGTTGTACCCGAATTCATCGGTCGCACCGTAGACCGTTCCAGCCTTGATGCCGGCACCCGCCATCCATCCGGAGAAGCAGCGCGGGTGGTGATCGCGGCCGTAGTCCGTCTTGCCCAGCTTGCCCTGCGAATAGTTGGTCCGCCCGAACTCTCCGTTCCACACCACCAGCGTGTCATCGAGCAGACCGCGTTGCTTGAGATCGGTCAGCAAGCCGTAGCACGGATGATCCGTTTCCTTGCATTGCTGCCGGATGCCGCCCGGCAACCCGCCGTGTTGATCCCATCCCTGGTGATACAACTGGATGAACTTCACGCCGCGCTCGGCGAGTCGACGCGCCAGCAGGCAGTTCGCCGCGAATGTCCCCGGCTTCGAAACATCCGGCCCGTAGAGATCCCGCACATGCTGTGGCTCGGAACCGAGGTCCGTCACTTCCGGCACCGATGACTGCATCCGGTAGGCCATCTCATATTGCGCGATGCGCGCGTCCAGTTCGGCGTCGCCGGTCTGCTCGCGCTGGATCTCATGCAATTCCCGCAACCGATCCAGCATCACCCGGCGGCCGGGGCCATCGATGCCTTCGGGGTTGTTCAGGTAGAGCACCGGTTCGCGACCGGAGCGGAACTGCACGCCCTGGTGCCGCGCCGGCAGGAATCCATTGCCCCAGAGCCGCGAATACAGCGGTTGGTCGACCTTGCCGCGCGTGATGAGCACAACGAACGCCGGCAGGTTCTCGTTCGAGGAACCCAGCCCATAATGCACCCACGAACCCAGGCTCGGACGCCCGGAGACCTGCGAACCCGTCTGGAGGAAGGTGATCGCCGGGTCGTGGTTGATGGCCTCCGTGAAATACGACCGGACCACGCACAGGTCATCGACGACCTTGGCCGTATTCGGCAGCAACTCGCTCACCCACGTTCCCGACTTTCCATGCCGGGCGAACTGGAAAGCCGAACCGGCCAACGGGAGCGATGCCTGGTTTCCGGACATCCCCGTCAACCGTTGGCCCATCCGCACCGAGTCGGGCAACTCCTGACCGTGGCGCTCGTTCAGCAGGGGCTTGTAATCCCACGTCTCCAACTGCGACGGCCCGCCGCTCATGAAGAGGTAGATCACGCGTTTCGCCTTGGGCGCACCATGCGGCGCTCCCAGGAGCCCGTGATCCATCGCTTCCGAAGCACGCAACGCGCCGGGCGACATCAACCCGCCAAGGGCCAGGCCGCCCAGCCCCAGGCCAAAGCGGTTCAAGAACTGCCGTCGTCCCAGACCCAACGCCGGCAACGGACCGGTACAGAGTGGTGCATTCATCGCTTTGTCACGAATTCGTCGTGGTTCATCAAGGCCGAGACCAACACCGTCGCCGCCGCCAGTTCCTCCGGCGGCAGATTCCCAGAGCGGGGATATTCCCCGATCGACACATACTTCGTCGCGGACTCCGGTTTGTCGCGGAACACCGCGCGTTGTTCCGAAAGCAACCGCAAAAGGATCTCCTCCTCCCGCGCCACCGCTTCGCGGCCGATCACACGGCGGAAGGCTTTCCGAGCCCGCGCTCGATCCTCGCCGGCCTCCGTCCAGACGGATGTGGCGATCACCCGCGCCGCCTCCAGGAATTGGGGATCATTCAGGAGGACCAGTGCCTGCATGGGCGTGGCCGTGGCCTCGCGCTTGGCGGTGCACACCTCCCGCGATGGCGCATCGAATGTCAGCATCGACGGCGGCGGCGCCGTCCGCCGCCAGAAGGTGTACAGGCTGCGGCGATACAACGCCTCGCCATGATCCTGCGTGTAGGTCTTGCCCGTGCCGGATTCTTCCCAGACCCCGGCGGGCTGGTAGGGCTTCACCGAACGTCCTCCCATCTTCCCGACCAACAAACCGCTCACCGCCAGAGCCCGGTCCCGGACCACCTCGGCCGACCATCGGTGCCGCGGTCCGCGTCCGAGCAGGATGTTTTCCGGATCCTTCTGCGCCATCTCAGGAGTGACCAGCGTCGCCTGACGATACGTCGCAGACGTGACGATCAACCGGTGGAGCGCCTTCCGGTCCCAGCCGGAAGCCATGAAGCGGTGCGCCAACCAGTCGAGCAACTCCGGATGCGACGGAGCCCGACCCTGCATCCCGAAATCCTCGACGGTCGGCACCAACCCACGCCCGAAGTGATGCTTCCAGATCCGGTTCACC
>JBIKWS010000048.1:0-11539 GCA_044356195.1 Cyanophyceae cyanobacterium | reverse complement strand
AGGTGGAATCGAATGCACAGGAGTCAATCGCCATCACGTGGGCGGCGATGACGCCGGCGGGCCGGATCCTGGCCACGGCCACCGGGGAGAATCCGGTGTTCAACCTCGCGGTGGATCGCGACACGGTGATCCAGTTCCATGGATTGGTGGAGCCCTCGTCGGGGATCCCGACGACGATCGATTTCCGGGCGGCATTGAGCTGCGGATTGATGGGGCGATTCACGGGCCGGGTGGCGGTCTGGAATCCGTCCGCCGCCGAGTCGCTCGCACCAATCGCCGGCGCGACCGTACGGGCGAAGATCGGGGCATTGGTGCGGAGCGCTGTGACGGATGCAGCCGGGAACTTTGAACTGGTGGCCGTGCCGCATGTGGGACCGATGGTGCTGACCATCGAGAAGCCGGGATACGTTTCGTGGGCGTGGCGCTTCGAGGGGCGTCCGACGGAGAAGGAATACGCGATGATTCCAGTCCGCACGGATGCGTCGAGGATCCCTGCGGTGGGTGAATCAACGGTCAACGCGGGACTTTTCATGTTTGGGGTCATCCTTCCGCCGGGATCGTTCACGGCAGACGGAGCGGCGTACGCGGGTCCGGTGGTCCTGGAGCATGCAGTCATCCCCCTCGGGAACGGGTTCTCGCATCCCTTCCCACCCAACCCGCGGATGGATGTCGCCGGAAACCTCGAGGCGATCAGCCCTTCGGATTATTTCTGGCTGGATGTACGGACGCCGGATGGACGACGGCTGACACCGGTGGGCGGGGCGGCAGGGCCAAAGATCGAGTACCGGAGTCCAAGTGTGGTCGGCCGGCGATTGCTGCGGATGGACGAAGCGCGTGGCGTGTTCGTAGGGATGGAAGTCAGTGAGGGAGTGCCGGTGGTCCCGTTCCAGGTCTTCACGTTTCCGATGGCGCACAACGGCGTGCTGTTCGGGATGCAGCGGCAAAGCCTGACGGCCGGCAGCGTGATCGAGATCTCGGCCGATCGTTCGTTGAACTACCCGTTCGACGTGCTGGTGAACAACAGCCTGTTTCCGGTGACCGTGCACGGCCCGGGTCAGCACGACCTGGGACCCTTTGAACTGAACCTGTTCCAGACGGAGACGACGATGACCCGCTTCCAGGTGCTGGATGCGCGCCAGGCACCGGGCGCCTACTACGCGAGCCTGTCGGATCCGGTACCCCGGGCGGCATTCCGGAAGACGGTGGTGGTGGATTTCCAGATCCCCACGGGCGGTGTCGTCTCGGTGTTGCCGGTGACGCCGGTGCGGCTGGGACTGGGACGGACGCTTCCGGAATTGACGCCACCGGCGGCGGCGAGCGGCTACGGGATGTCGCCCACCACATCGGCGCCACCGTGGCGGGTGACCTCGCTGGAGGCACCGAATGCATTCCTGGCTCCGAACGCGAGCTATGCCGAGACGGCCTCGCCGCATCACGCGCACATCGCAGAGACGTATTACGCGGCGATCCGTGCGCCCGCGACACTGGCGGCCTGGAAGGCACGGAATGACTTTCCGGCCAGCCTCACGGCCGTTCCCGCGAGCGGCACCTATGTCACGACCTACTACTACAACCTTGGGGACCTCGGGTTCTCGCGTCGGCTCACGATGCGGAAGACGGTGGGTTATGACGGAGAACCCAACATCGCGATGGCGGTGACAAACTTCCGCACCATCGAGCAAGCACGCGATGACATCGCGCCGATCGCGACCGTGTGCATGGAGTATTCACGACGGAGTCCTCGGGAGTCGCAGCGGTTCGTGAAGTTCACGGCCTTCGACGAAAACGGATTGTTGGCGAACGAGCTTTCCCTGGATGGCGGACCGGCGCGGCCGATGCCGAACCTGTGCGTCATGTGTCACGGAGGACGCCCGTTTGAACCGGTGGGACGGAATCCGAATCTGGGATCGTCGTTCCTGCCCTTCGACCTGGAATCGTTCACGTACCACGCGAAGGTGGGACCGCAGCTGGAGGCGTTTGCGGCGTTGAACCAAGGCGTGCTGGACACGGATCCGGCGCCGGCAATCCGCGAGCTGATCGAAGGCTGGTACGGTACGGCGATGCCGTTCAACGCTGGGTTCGTGCCGGAGGCGTGGAAAAGTCCGGCACCGGCGGCGGACATCTATCACGAGAGCTTCCGGACAAGTTGCCGCGTGTGCCACATCTCGCGACCGGAGAGCATCCAGTTCGATACGTACGCGAAGTTCCAGCTGATGGGTGGGGGCATCCGGCGGCAGGTGTGCCTGGTAAGCGGCGGCATGCCGGCGACGCAGCGGACTTGGAACATCTTCTGGGGAGGACGCGCCGGCAGGAAACTGCAGCAGGCGGCCGGAGTACCGCAGACCTCGACGGACTATCCGGCGCAACTGCTGGATCGCGCGCCGTTGTCGAACCTCACGGACCTGCTGAGGAGGAGGTGATCGCCGGATGAGGGCACCCGGCCTGCAACGGGTTTCCGGACGCCTCAGGGAGTGGTTGCTTCGGGGGGTTCGATCCGCCTTTGGCCCAGGAGAAGGAATCCCAAGGGGAAGATGAGGGCCGATAACAGGAGCCAAGTCGTAGGCACCTCGTGAGCGGTCTTGTCCACGAACTCCCTGCCCTTCGGGATCACCGACGGATGGATCAGAAGCAGCCAGGAGATCAAGTTGTTGAGGGCGTGCAGCAGGATGCCGGGGAGGATCGAGCCGGATTGCACGCGGAGCCATCCCAGCGTCACCCCGAGAAGGGCGGCGTAAAAAAACTGCCACGGATTCATGTGCATCGCACCAAACGCGAGTCCGGACCCGACGATGGCCACGACGGACCCCCAGCGGTGTTGGAGTGCGGGCAGCACGATCCCCCGGCACACGTATTCCTCGGCGATGGGTGCCGCCACCACGACAGCGAGGAGGAGTCCGAAGGGAAACCGCGGATCCAGAAATTGGCGGAACATCTCCTCGATGGCCTTCGGCATCGGAACCAATCGCTCCGTGGTCAGGCCGACCTGCATGGAGACGATCCAGCCGGCGACGGTGAGGAGGACCACGGCCGGGATGGTGCGGTGGGGTTGAGGGAAGCCAAGCGAGGCCGTCAACCGAAGATCCACCCGAAAGAGTGCCAGGAATCCAGCGACGGCACCCATCGACAGCAGGATTCCCACCGCCATGGTCCACGGACTGGTTCCGAGGACTGGGTTTCCCAACGCCGCGCCGATCAGGGCAAAAACGATCTGGATGCCCATCTGGGCCGCGAGGCAGACGCCGATCGAGGCGAAGGCGAGGCCGACCGAGATCGACTGCGCTCGTTGGGTCGGGAGTGGATCGGGTGTCGATGGCGGGGGCTGTTCCGGAAGGACCGGCGGAAGCGGGGGCGGCACCGGAGCGGAAGGTGGGATGGATTCCATGTCTGCGGTGCGAGCATGCCTCCGCACGGGACTTCGGCAAATCCCGGTTTTGCCAGGTCAACGCGTGGGGGGCGGACGGATCAGACGGCCCGCTCAGGAGCGCGGGGTTTTCCGGCGCTTGTTGTCGGGAGCGGCGGGGGGCGGCTCCGGGGGGAGGATGGGGTCGACGATCGCGCGCTGGAGTTCGTCGCGCTTGATCTCCTTGTGGAAGCGGGAGGAGCGGATGATCTCCTGGGTAATGCGCTGGGGATCCTCGAGGGGAACCTTCTCCTGGTTGTTGGCGAGGACGAGCGGGGTCAGGAAGATGAGCAGTTCCTTGCGTTCGCGGGTGGACTTGGTGGAGCGGAAGAGTGCGCCGACATAAGGGATGTCGCCGAGGACCGGCATCTTCTTCACGCGCTTGTCGTCGGTGGTGGAGATCAGTCCGCCGATGATGATCGTCTGGCCAGATTGGACCGACACGGTGGTGTTCGCGCGGCGCTGGTTGATGATGGGAACCGTCGCGGAGGAGTTGATCTCCACCGTGGACGAGGAGAGGGCCGAGTTCGTGGTGCCGAGTTCCATCTTCACGAAGCCGTCCGGCGAGATCTTGGGCGTGACGGTGAGGTTCACGCCGACGTCCTCGTAACGGAAGGAGTTGATGGTGTCGCCCTGCGGGGTGACGCGGGAATCGGTGATGAGCGGGATGCGTGAACCGATGTTGATGGTGGCGGGCTTGTTGTCGGCGGTGACGATCTGCGGACGGGAGAGGACCTCAAGGCGTCCGTCGGTGCGGAGGGCACGGAGCAGGAAGTTGAAGTCGGTGCCGGAGACGGCCGTGGAATATCCGCCAAGGGTCTTGAGCTGGTTGGCGACGCCGAAGTCGGTGCCGATGCCGTAGTTCACATCGCCCTTGGAGCCGCCGTGGTTCCACTCGATGCCGAGTTCACCGAGGGAATCGAGGGTGATTTCGGCGAGGAGGACCTGGATGAGGACCTGGGGCTGCGCGGTGTCGAGTTCCTCGATGATGGACCGGACCTGCTCGAAGTAACGGCGGTTGGCGGAGACGAGGAGGGTGTTGGAGGTTTGCTCGGCAACAACGGCCACCTCGCGTTCGAGCATGCGCTGGGCGGTGCCGATGGCGTCGGCACCGAGCACCTGCACGAGGCGTTGGCGTTCCTGATCGAGGAAGTTGCGGATGGCGGTGGCGACCTCGGGCGCCTGCGAGTTCCGGAGGCGGATGACCTCGGAGGTCCGTTCCGCGGCGGGGCTGGAGTCGAGCGACTCGATGATCTGGGAGACGAGGGCGACGTAGTGGTCGGTGCCGCCGATGAGGAGCGAGTTGGTGCGGGGATCGACGGTGACGGTGAGGGCGTTCTGTTCGGCGGTGCCGAGGGTGACGGAGGCGACGGATTCCTCGCCGGCCCCATTGGGTCCGTCGGTGGCACGGACGAGGGTGTACTGGACCGAACGCTGGGTGCCGTTGCCCGGGGCGGTGGTCATGCGGAAAAGCTGCGTGAGCAGGTCGGCCATCTGGCGCGCGTCGGCGTTCTGGAGGGAGAAGACGCGGATCTTGGCCTGCTGCGGGGAGGAGGCGTCGAGACGCTTGATGATCTGTTCGAGGAGACCCATGTACTCGATGGGACCGGACACGATGAGGGAGTTCATGCGGATGTCCGGCGTGATGAGGACGGCCTCCTTGAGGGCGGCGGTGACGAGCTCCTGGCCTTCCTCGGTGCGCGTGATGAACTGGAGGAGGGACTGGGCGTTGGGGTTCTGCTCGGTGAGCGGGGTGGGCTTGGTGTTGAGCGCCGAGGTCAGGATGGTGGAGAGCGTCTCGGCACGGGCGTGTTCGAGGGGGAACACGCGGATCTCGGCGACGCGGGCGACCTGATCGGTGTCGAGCTGCTTGACGAGTTCACCGATGCGGCGGGCATCGACCTCGCCGCAGGAGACGACGAGGGCATTGATGCGTTCGTCGGCGTTGACGGTGACGGGCAGGACCTGGTTGGGCGTGGTTTCACGGAAGAGGCCCTGAACGGTGGTGGCAACGCGGCGGGCGTCGGCCTTGGAAAGCGGGAAGACGTGGATCGCAAGGCCGGTCTCGGTGGGCTCGGCATCGAGCTGTTGGATCAGCGAGGCGACCATATCGAGATCATCGACAGTGGCCCCGACGAGGAGGGCATTGACCCAGGAATCAGCGACGATGGTGATGGGGTCGATGGGCTCGCCCTTCACCTTCGGCGGGCGGTTGGCGACGATGGACTGGAGGACGGACTGGAGCTTGGTGGCGGTAGCCTTCTGGAGCGGGAAGACCCGGAAGTTCAGACGGGAGAACGTGCCTTCGCCGTCGAGCTGGGGAAGGAGGCGGTCGACGAGGTCGAAAGCTTCCTTGCCGCCGGTGACGAGGATGGAATTGACGCGGTCATCGGGAATGACGGCAACGGGAAGGGAGCGTTCGTTGGCGTTGACGGCGATGGCATCGGCGGTGCGCTTCGAGCGGAAGAACTGTTCGAGGATGGTCGCCAGAGAGGAGGCGCGCGCGTGGCGGAGCTGGTACAGCTTCACGTCGGCAGTGGCCGCGAGGTCCTTGGTGTCGATCTTCTGGATGACGCCCTTGACGATGTTGAGGTTCTCGGGCGAGGCCGAGACGATGAGCGTGTTCGAGCGCGGATCGACGGAGACGGAGAGGATGTTCTCGGCGGCATTGCGACCGCGGGGGCCGGTGGTGGGCATGCCGGGGCGGTAAAGGCCCTGGTCGACGAGGGACCGGATGATGGTGGCGACGCGTTGGGCGTCGGCGTACTGGAGGGTGAACATCTCGAAGACGCCGCCCGGGATGGTCGGCTGGGCGTCGATCTGGGTGACGAGGCCCTGGATCAGTTCGAGGTTCTCCTTCGATGCGGAGATGATGAGGGCGTTGTTGAGGGGATCCGGCTGGACCTCGATCTGCTGGGACGGCAAGGGCTGCTGGCCCGGCAGGGTCATCGCACGCATGCGGGCGGCGAAGATGCCTTCGAGGAGCTGGGCGACACGGCCCGAGTCATTGTTCTTCAGGGGAATGACCGTGAGCGTGAGCGCGGGGTTCTCGAGCTTGGCGTCGAGCTTGGCGAGGAGTTCGTCGAGCGTCTTGTTGTCATCCTGGGAGGCGGCGACGAGGAGGGCGTTCGCGCGCGTATCCGGCAGGATGATGGGCTTCTGGCGCTTGATGTCGGCGGAGACCGCGGCGGCGTAACGCTGGTCGAACAGGCCGGAAAGGGTGGTGGCCAGGACGCGGGCGTCGGCATGGACGACGGGGATGATGCGGATCCGGCCGGAGAGCGCGGGGCTGGCGGCGTCGAGTTGCTTGGCGAGGGATTCGACGAGGTCGAAGCCTTCCTTGCCGCCACCGACGAGAAGGGCGTTGGACCGCGTGTCGGCGATGATGATGACCTTGAGGGCATCGGCGGCTCCGGCGTTGAGGGTGGCGCGCTGGGTGACGCGAGCGTCCATCAGGCGCTGGAGGGTGACGGAGACGACGGAGGCGTCGGCGTGTTCGAGGGGGATGAGGCGGATCTCGCGCAGGTCGAACGGGAGCTTCTGGTCGAGCTTCTGGACGAGGCCTTCAAGGATTCCGAAGGCGTGGGAGTTGCCGGCGACGATGAGCGAGGACGAGCGCGCATCGACCGTGATGATCGGGCGATCCTCGGGACGGGTGTTCTGACCGCGTTGGCCGTTGAAGAGGTCGTTGAGGATCTTCTGGACGGCACCGGGATCGGCGTTGACGAGGGGGTAGACCCGGACGCTCTCGAGGCCGGAGGCGGCGGGGATGTCGAGTTGGCTGATGACCTCCTCGATGAGCGGGAGCATGTCGGTGCGGGCCGCGACGATGAGGATGTTGGACAGGCTGTCGGCCTGCAGGGTGAGTGCGGCGCGGGCCTTGGCGGTCTCGCTGGTCTTGGAGGGATCGCCGCCCTCGCGAAGGGTGCGGAGGCGGGTGATCTGGGTGGCGAGACCCTCGGTGCCGGGAACGGCGGGACCCTCGGTGAAGACGGATTGGAGGAGCGGGACAAGGCGAAGGGCCGAGGCGTGCTTGAGACGGAACAGGCGGACGTCGGTGACGAAGCGTTCGAGGGGTTGGTCGAGATCGGCGATGACCTTCATCGCGAGATCGATGGTCTCGGGCTGGCCGGCGAGCACGAGGGTGTTCGAGCGGGGATCGGTGGCGATGTTGAGGGGGTTGACGAGGGCCTTGCCCTGATCGGACTGGGGCTCCGCACCGGTGGTGCCACCGGGACCGGCGGCGAGGCGGACGCCCTGGGTAAAGATGGTGGTGAGCGTCTGGGAAACGGTGGTGGCATCGGCGTGGACGAGGCGGACGAAGCGGACGCGGACACCGTCGACGATGGCGGGGGTGTCGAGGACATCGATGATGGCGGCGAGGGCGGTCAGGTTGTCCGGGGTGGACGTCACCATGAGACGGTTGCCACCGGCGCCGGCGGGATCCGGGCTGATGCGGATGGGCTGGGTGAGGTCGAGGGTGACGGGTTTGTCCTCGGAGGTGCGGACGTTGAGGCGGCGGATTTGTTCCTGGAGTTCGCGGGCCTCGGGGGTGGATTCGCCCTGAGGACCTGGCTTGAGGAGGTTCTGGAGGGCCACGGCGAGCTGGGCGGCGGAGGCGCGCTTGAGGGGGAAGATGCGGACGTCGGCCTCGATGCTCTTTGCAGGTTGGTCGATGGATTCGATCATCTTCCCGACCTGGGCGATGACGCCTTCGCGGGCGACGATGAGGAGGCCGCGATCGCGCGGAGAGACGGTGACGGTGACGGGGTCGCCCGGGCGCGTGACGTTGAGCTGGGCGACCATCTGCTGGATGAGCGGGAGGGCCTTCTCCGGCTGGGCGTGCTCGAGGGGGAAGACCTTGAAGGAGACCTGGGCGGTTTCGCCGGCGGCGTCGAGCTGCTTGATGAGGGATTCGAGCAGGGCGAAATCGGTGGGGCGGGCGCGGACGACGATGGAGCGCGTGCGAGGTTCGGCGACGACGGTGATCTTGGGCTGCTGGTTGATCACGCGCGGGGGTTGGCCGGGCTGCTGGGGCGGGAGCTGGACGGGTTCCTGCTTGAGGACGTCCGAGAGGGTGCGGGCGACGAGGACGGGGTCGGCGTCCTTGAGCGGGAAGATACGGAACTCGGCTTCGTTGCCGTAGAAGTTGAAGGAGAGATCGGAGATGAGGCGTTCGACCTGATCGAGGTCGGTGACGGGGCCGGCGAGGATGAGGGCATTGGCCTCGCGGTCGACGGCGACGGCAACTTCGGTGGGGTTGTTGGTGGCACCGGGTTCGGGCGGGGTGATCTTCTCGACGATCTTGAGCGGGGTGCGGGCGGTCTGGGGATAGATGTTCTCGAGGAGGCGGGCCATCTGTTCGGCGGCAACGCGGTCGAGGGCGCGGAGGCGGACTTGGTAGGAGGATTCCTTGCCCTGCTCGTCGAGGCGGGAGACGAGGTCCTGGATCTGGGAGAGGTCGGACTTGCGGCCAATGATGGTGAGCGAGTTGTTGGTGAGGTCGGGTTCGACCACGGGACGATCCTTGCGGGTGCGATCGAGGAAGAGGGAGTCGATCTGGTCGGCGACGTCGAAGGCGCGGGCCTTCTTGAGCCAGATGAACTCGACATCGCGGTCGGCGCGTTCGGGGGCCTTGTCGAGTGTGGGGAGGATCTTCTCGACGACGGTGAAGTGATCGGCGGTGCCGGTGATGATTAGGGAATTGGAGCGGTCATCGATGGTGACGGAGGCACCACCGCGGTTGCCGCCTTCACCGCCGCCCGTGAACTCGCCGCCGCCACCGCCGCCGCCGCGAAAGAAGCGGCGGCGGGAGACGGTCTGGAGAAGCTGCTGGATGATGGCGGAGACTTCCTTGGCGCTGCCGTTCTCGAGCTTGTAGACGCGGACCTCGATCTCGGAAGAGGAGCCTTCGGCGTCGAGTTCGCGGACGATGCGGAGGACTTCCTGAACGGCGTTGGTGGGGCCGTTGAGGAGGATGGAGTTCGCTCCGAGGACCGGGGTGATGGAGACGCGGGAGGCGGGGTTGTAGTTGGGGCGGTTGGTGATGACGCGATTGACGGCGGAGGCGATTTCCTCGGCACGACCCTTGGTGAGACGGACGGACTGGACGAGGGAGCTCGTGGCGGCGTCGGGGATCTCGAGGTTCTCGACGATGAGGGTGATGGCGTTGAGCTGGGATTCGGTGCCGGCGACGACGAGCTGGTTGGAGGCGTTGTCTTCAAGGATGAGGGCCTCGCCGTTGCCGAGCTCGGGGTTGGAACGGGCCTGGTCCTGGAAGAGCTGCTTCACGCGGGGACCGAGTTCGGACGCGCGGCGTTCGCGCAGCGACAGGACGCGCATGGAGCGGGTGGCGTTGTTGCCGAGGGACTGGTCGAGCTGTTCGATGATCGCGGTGGCGGCCTGGAGTTCCTTGGGATCGCCGGTGGTGATCAGGGTGCGCGTCTTGGAATCGACGGTGACGGTCACGCGCTTCTGCGGGCGACCGAAGGCGTCGTAACGGACCAGGGCGGTGGAGAGGATCTCGGCGACCTTGTCGGGATCGGCGGACTTGAGTTTGACGATGCGGGTGGAAGCGGACTGGGCGGAGACCTTGTCGAGCTTGCGGATGATATCCTCGACGATGGCGAGCTCGTTGGTGGCCGCGGTGACGATGAGGCGGTTCGCGCCGGTGTCGGGAAGGATGAGCGTGTCGGCCGCGGGAGCGCCGGGGCGGGTCTTGGCCTGCTCGGTGTAGAGGGTGCGGACGGTGGTGGCGAGTTCGGCGGCGTTGGCGGTGGAGAGGTCGATGACGCGGGTCTCGCGGGGCTGGAGGCCGGAGTCATTGCCGCGGAGCTGGGTGATGATCCGTTCGATCTCGGCAAGGTGGTTGGTGCGGGCGGTGACGATGAGGCGCGCGTTCTTCACGTCCGGAACGAAGACGGCGTCGGGGCGGTCCGTGGGATTGTTGGTGGAACGGACCTGGTAGAGCTGTTGGACGAGGGGCTGTAGGCGGGTGAGTTCCTCGACGGAGCCGAGTTCGATGAAACGGGTTTCGCGGGCGGCGGTGGCACCCTGGGCAGACTGAAGGTCGGAGACGATCTTCTCGACGACAGAGAGCTGTTCATCGGAACCGGCGAGGATGAGCTGGTTGGAGTCGGGGTCGTCGAGGATCAGGATTTCGGCGGTGCCGAGTTCGGGCTGGGCCTGGACGCGATCAGCATAGAGTTGGCGGACGCGGGGGATGAGAGTGGAGGCGCGACCCTGGGTGAGGGTCATGACCTTCATGCGGCGCTCGGACTGGGTGCCGAGACCCTGGTCGAGCTGGTCGATGATGGAGGAGACACCCTGCAGTTCCTTGGGATCGCCGGTGACGATCAGGGTGCGGGTCTTGGCGTCGACGGAGACGGCGACACGTTTCTGGGCGCGGCCGTAGGCATCGAAGCGGACCAGGGTGGTGGAGAGGATCTCGGCGACCTTGGACGGTTCAGCGGACTTGATCTTGAAGACGCGGGTGGAGGCGGACTGGTTGCCGACCTTGTCGAGCTTGCGGACGAGGTCCTCGACGATGGCGAGCTCGTTGGTGGCGGCGGTGATGATGAGGCGATTCGCGCCGGAATCGGGAAGGATGAGGGTGTCGGCGGCGGGAGCGCCGGGGCGGTTGCGAGCCTGCTCCTGGTAAAGGGTGCGGACGGTGGTGGCGAGTTCGGCGGCGTTGGCGGTGGTGAGATCGAGGATGACAGTCTCGCGGGGCTGGGCGGTGGCGTTGTTGCCGCGGAGCTGGGTCAGGATGGAATCGATCTCGGCGAGGTGATTGGTGCGGCCGGTGATGATGAGGCGGGCGTTGCGCGTGTCGGGAACGAAGACGGCGTCGGCGGGATCCGACGGGTTGTTCTTCGAGCGGTCCTGGTAGAGCTGTTGGACGAGGGGCTGGAGGCGGGAGAGTTCCTCGGCGGAGGAGAACTCGAGGATGCGCGTCTCGCGGGCGGAGCGGGCGGTCTGCGCGGACTGGAGGTCGTTGACGATCTGTTCGACGGCGGCGATCTGCTGTTCGGAACCGGCGAGGATGAGCTGGTTGGATTCGGAGTCCTCGATGATGAGGATCTCGTCGGTGCCGAGGTCGGGCTGGGACTTGATGCGGTCGGCGAAGATCTGGCGGAC
>JBIKWS010000611.1:0-3287 GCA_044356195.1 Cyanophyceae cyanobacterium | reverse complement strand
TGCCGGTGCTCCGCACGCCGGATGGTCGCGAGCTACCCATGCCGGCAGTCGCGGGAAACCACGGGTTGGTCCTCGTGTTCGTGTCCGTCGATTGTCCCATCGCGAACCGATTCCTGCCGGAGCTTGAATCCCTCGGGGAACGATTCGCACCCGAGGGGTTGCCCGTGGCGTGCGTCTACGCCAGTCCGTTCGAGTCCGATGGCCAGGTCCTCGCCCATCGACGCGAGTACGACCTGCGGTTGCCTGCCTTCCGGGATCCGGGTTTTCGGCTCGCTCACCGGTACGGCGCCACCGTGACCCCCGAGGCCGTGCTGCTCCGACCCGATGGTTCCTGCGCCTATCGCGGTCGCGTCAACAACCAGTACACCGCTCCGGGGCAGGGACGCCCCGCTCCCACGCGCCACGATCTGGCGGAAGCCATGCGCGAATTCCTCGACCATGGCATCCCCGGTCAACGACTCGTGCCTGCTGTCGGATGCCGGTTCCGGAACCCATGAAGCGAACCCTCCAAATCCTGATCCTGGCGGCCTCGCTCTCTGTCCTTGCGGCGGATGGCCCGACTTTTCACGCAGACGTCCAACCGCTTCTCTTCGCCCATTGCGCGGTGTGTCATCGGCCGGGACAGTCCGCCCCGTTCCCGCTGCTCACCTACGAGGACGCTGCGAAGCACGCGCCGGAGATCGTCGATCAGACGGCACGGCGGATCATGCCTCCGTGGTTGCCGGAACCGCAGGTCCACGGGTTCGTGGGCGAACGTCGGCTGAGCGACAGCCAGGTCGCCGTGTTCGCGAAATGGGTGACTGGGGGAAAGCAACGCGGCGATCCATCCACCGCTCCACCGCTGCCGAAGTGGCCCGAGGAGTGGGCGCTCGGGAAGCCCGATCTGATCCTCCGCATGCCCGCTCCGTACACCGTCCCTGCGGAGGGGCGGGATGTTTACCGTCATTTCATCCTGCCGACGTCGCTGGATCGTCCACGCCATGTGGCCGCATGGGAGTTCCGGCCCCGTTCCCGCGCCGCCCACCACGCCTTCCTGAGATTGGATCGTTCTGGCGAAGGACGGCGTCGGGACGCGTTGGATCCCGAACCCGGTTTCCCCGGAATGGATACACCCGAACCCATCCGTTCCCCCGATGGTCACTTCGCCAGCTGGCAGCCGGGTTCGGGACCGCGCGTCAGTCCGGCGGGACTTCCATGGAAACTGGAGCCCGGAAGCGATGTGGTCATCCAGATGCACCTGCAGACCCTCGGCCGTCCCGAACCGCTCCAGGTTGAGCTGGGGCTCTACTTCACGGATACGCCACCCACCAACCAACCCGTGAAGGTGGGTCTCGTGAGCTACGACATCGATCTCCCGCCCGGAGCGACGAACGTCGTTGCCACCGATGAATACGTGTTGCCGGCCTCTGTTGATGCGCTCGGGGTTTTGCCCCACACGCATTACCTGGGACGACGCATCGAGGCTCGGGCGCAGTTGCCCTCCGGCGAGATCGTTCCGCTCCTGACGATTCCCGCCTGGGACTTCAAGTGGCAGGGGGATTACACCCTGCGCGAGCCCGTCTTCCTTCCTGCCGGCACACGGCTGCAGATGCGCGTGGCCTTCGACAACTCTGCCGCCAATCCGTGGAATCCCTCGGTCCCTCCGAAGCACGTGCGGTTCGGACCGAACACCACCGACGAGATGGCCGAGGTCTGGGTGCAGTTGTTGCCCCGCGATGCCGCCGGGGTGAAGGCCTTCGAAAGAACCAACCTCGACAGGGTGCTTCGGAACTCGATCCTTTTCAGCCGAGAACGGCTCCGGATCGATCCGAAGGATGGCGTCGCTTATGTGAATCTGGGTCGTGCCCAAATGGTTCAACGGAAGCATGACGAGGCCACTGCAAGCTTCCGCAAGGCCGCCGAGGTCGCCCCGCAGCTCGACGAGGCCCACTATTACCTAGGCCTCATGAGCCGACTCGGAGGACGCCCTGCCGAGGCTGCCGCGTTGTTTCGGAAGGCGATTGACCTCAATCCAGAGCATGCCCGCGCCCATGGAAACCTGGGCGTTGTCGAAGCCGAGTCCGGCCAGATCGAATCCGCCGCCGGTCACTTCATGGTGGCCCTTCGGCTCAATCCCTCCGATCCGCTCTCCAATGCCATGCTGGGCATGATCCGTGCACGCCAGGAGCGCTACGCCGAAGCCGAACCGTTGCTCCAACGCGCCGTCGAACTCGATCCAAACGATCGCGAAGCCGCCAACGCCCTGCGCTTCGTGCAGTCCAGGAAGTAGGGGGATGGAGTTCCAAGATTGAAGATTGAAGATGAAGTGACACCGAAGTCTCGGCGTTCTCCTCGTGTATGCCGCGTGCCTTCACGCGGCGGGCTTCAATCTTGCTGCCAGACTTCAAACCCTCCTTCCACAGCCTCCTGACGTGGCCTGCCCGATAACCCGGGATTTTTCGTGGTTCGTCGAGGGCGCGCCGTGCTAGAGAGCGGGCGTGTTCCCCTTGATGCGATTCTGGCTCCTGCGTGCCTGCGCGGCCTGCTTTTCAGGCGGGTTCGCGGCATCCGGGGCGCACGTCGAGACGGCGTTTTCGGTGCCCGCCATGGGGCACGTGGGGTTCACCGCGATCGATGCCGTCAGCGCCGGGATCGGGTTCACCAACCATCTCACGCCCGAGGCCATCGTCCGGAACCAGAACTTCATGAACGGGTCCGGCGTCGCCCTCGGGGACATCGACGGCGACGGTCGCTGCGACCTGTACTTTCCGGCCATCGACGGGACCAACCGCCTCTACCGTAATCTCGGTGGCTGGCGCTTCGCCGAGATGGGTGCCGACGCTGGCGTCGGGCTTCCCGGTGCGCACTCCACTGGGGCCGTGCTCGAGGACCTCGACGGCGACGGCGACCTGGATCTCATCGTGACGACGATGGGCGGCGGGCCGAAGTGCCTGCTCAATGATGGCAAGGGGCGTTTCGTGGATTCCACGCCCCAGAGCGGATTGGCCTCCGCGACCGGCAGCACGACGGCCGCGATCGGCGACGTGGACGGCAACGGCACACTGGATGTCTACGTCGCAAACTACGGATCGTTCCCGATCCTGCGGTCCGGTCTTGGCAAGGCGCAGGTGCGACAGGTGAACGGCCAGTGGATCGTGGAAGGTCCGCACGCCAATCGCCTGCGCGTGGTGAACCAGCAGATCGAGGAAGTGGGCGAACCCGGTGTCCTGTACCTCAACGATGGCAACGCGCGCTTCCAGGCTGTGCCGTGGGGATCAGATCGCTTCGTCGACGAAAAGGGACAACCC
>JBIKWS010000047.1:0-11563 GCA_044356195.1 Cyanophyceae cyanobacterium | reverse complement strand
CAACAGCGCGAGACCGTAGTCCCGATTCATGCGGGCGATGAAATCAAGACTGATTTCCTTAGGACAGACCGCTTCGCAGGATCCTGTGACGGTACACCCGCCAAAGCCCTCGGTGTCCATCTGGTCCACCATTGCCTTCACCCGACGATACCGTTCGGGCTGCCCCTGAGGCAGCAGGCCCAGATGCGATACCTTGGCCGAGACGAACAGCATGGCCGATGCGTTCTTGCAGGCGGCAACACAGGCACCACAACCAATGCACTGCGCCGCATCCATCGCCAGATCCGCATTCTCTTTCGGGACCGGGATGGCATTGGCGTCCGGGGCACTTCCCGTCCGGACGCTGATGAAGCCACCCGCCTGCTGGATCCGATCGAAGGACTTCCGATCCACAACAAGGTCCTTCACCAGCGGGAAGGGCTTCGCGCGAAACGGTTCGACGGTGATCAGATCGCCATCCTTGAAGCTCCGCATGTAGGTCTGACAGGTCGCGACGGCCTTGTGGGGGCCGTGAGGTTTTCCGTCGATGACCAGGGAACACGTCCCGCAAATGCCCTCCCGACAGTCATGATCGAATGCGATGGGCTCCTCACCCTTGTTGGCGAGGTACTCGTTGATCACGTCCAACATCTCCAGGAAGGACATGTTGGGGTTCAGCTCGGGTGAATCGTAGGTAACGAATCCGCCGGGGCTGTTCCTATTCTTCTGCCGCCAGACCTTCAGTTTGACCTTCATGGCTCGGATAAATGGATTTGGATGCCTGACTGCCTGGTCACTTGTAAGACCGGGTGCTCATCTTCACTTCCTCGTAGTTGAGCGGTTCCTTGTTGAGGATGGGAGCCTTGCCGGCCCCCGCGTACTCCCAAGCTGCCACGAAGGCGAACTCGTCGTCCCTGCGCTTGACGTCGCCCGAATTGACGATGCCCTGCTGCACCTCCGGATCGTCCTTCGTGTACTGGTACTCCTCGCGGAAGTGCCCACCGCAACTCTCCTCGCGCATGAGTGCGTCCCGGCACATCAATTCGCCCAATTCGATGAAATCGGCAATCCGCCCAGCCTGTTCGAGCGACTGGTTCCATTCACCGGCCTCACCGGAGACGTGGAGGTTGGTGCGATATTCCTCGCGCAGGGCAGAGATGCGTGAAATCGCCTTCTCCAACCCGGCCTTGGTCCGTGCCATGCCGCAATGATCCCACATGATCTTGCCCAGTTCCTTGTGAAAGCTCGCGGGTGTCCGCTTTCCCTTGGATCCAAGAAACACAGCGATTTCCTTGCGGACGGATTCCTCGGCCTGCTTGAACTCAGCCTTGTCTTCCGCAGGACGGCTGCCGGCCTTCACCGTCGCCAGATAGGTAGCGATGGTCGAAGGCAGCACGAAATATCCGTCTGCCAATCCCTGCATGAGCGCTGACGCACCCAGACGGTTGGCCCCGTGGTCCGAGAAATTGGCCTCTCCCAGGACGAACAGACCGGGCACATTGGACATCAGGTTATAGTCCACCCACAGGCCACCCATGGTATAATGAACTGCCGGGAAGATGCGCATGGGAGTCTTGTAGGCATCCTCGTCGGTGATCTCGTGATAGATCGCAAACAGGTTGCCGTACCGCTCCCGGATCTTGTCCTCACCCAGTCGCTTGATGGCGTCCGAGAAGTCGAGGTACACCCCGAGTCCTGTACTGCCCACGCCCCGCCCCTCGTCACAGACGTACTTAGCAGCCCGGCTGGAAACGTCACGGGGCGCTAGGTTGCCAAACGCGCCATACATGCGTTCGAGGAAATAGTCGCGGGCGTCCTCCGGAATATCCGCGGGTTTCTTCTTGGAGTCATCCGCACGCTTCGGGACCCAGATGCGACCGTCGTTCCGCAAGGACTCCGACATCAAGGTCAGCTTGGACTGATAATCGCCACTGACAGGAATGCAGGTCGGATGGATCTGGGTATAGCAGGGATTGCCAAAGCAGGCGCCGCGCTTGTACGCGCGCCAGATCGCGGTTGTGTTGGATCCGCGGGCGTAGGTCGAGAGGTTGAACACGTTCCCATATCCGCCTGTTGCGAGAACGACAGCATCGGCTGAGTGCCGCGTGATCTCGCCGGTCTGCAGGTTGCGGACGATCACACCCTTCGCATGCCCATCCACGACCACCAGGTCGAGCATCTCGGAATGGGTATAGGACTTCACTGCTCCAGAACCAATCATGCGCGAGAGCGCCGAATAGGCTCCCAGCAGCAATTGTTGGCCTGTCTGACCACGTGCATAGAAAGTACGGCTGACCTGAGCACCACCGAAGGACCGGTTGTCCAGCAGACCACCATACTCGCGGGCAAAGGGAACACCCTGAGCGGCACACTGATCGATGATGTTGACGGAAACCTCGGCCAACCGATGGACATTGGCCTCGCGGGCGCGGTAGTCGCCACCCTTGATGGTGTCGTAGAAGAGACGGTGCACCGAGTCGCCGTCGTTCTGGTAATTCTTGGCGGCATTGATGCCGCCCTGCGCCGCGATGGAGTGTGCGCGCCGCGGTGAATCATGGAACACGAAGTTGTGCACCTCGTATCCAAGCTCGGCGAGCGTCGCGGAGGCACTGGACCCGGCAAGACCTGCGCCGATGACGATGATCTTGTATTTCCGCTTGTTGGCCGGATTGATCAGCTTGCTGTTGAACTTGTGGTTCTCCCACTTCTCGGAAAGCGGGCCTGAAGGAATGTTTGATTTGAGCGTTGCCATGTCAGCGAACGACCTCCTTTCCTGCGGCGGCCACGGTCAACTGCGCCTTCGCCTTCTGGGCGTGGTCACGTCCCACTCCGCCGGCCAGAATGGCGACCGGGATCGAGGCGTACCCAAGGAAGATTGCGATGCTGGCGACCTGGGCAAAGATGCGAATACGGGGCCACCACACATGATTGCGGAGCCCGAGTGACTGGAACATCGACGAGAGGCCATGTCCCAGATGCATGAAGAGCAGCGACTGCGCGACCAGATAGGCCAGCGCCACCCAGGGCACGTTGAAGCCAAGGATCATCATGGCGTACACGTCCGGAACGGATTCCCCATTCAGCGTGGTGGTCAACTTGGAAAAGTCACCAACCCCGTTGATGCCCGGCTGCAGGGCGGTGAAATGCAGCAGGTGGTAAACGATGAACGCCAGGACCACCAAACCGCTCATCGGCATCCAACGCGAAGCCAAGGTCGATCCGTAGGCCGACTTGCCGGCGTAGCCCTCGGGCCGGGCTGCCTTGTTTGCCAGCACCAGAGTCACCGCCGCGGCGATGTGCAATCCCACGCAGCCAAGCAATCCAAGCCGCGCTCCCCACAACAGGCCCGGCTTGCTTTTGAGGAAATGGGCGTACCCGTTGATCAAGTCAGGATGGCCAAAGACCTGGAGGTTGCCCACCAGATGGCCGATCAGGAACACAAACAACGCTGCCCCGGTCAGGGCCATGACGTACTTCTTACCCAACGACGAGCGCCAGAAGCGCGTGATCAGGTTCATTGAAAAATCTCCGCTCAAGCCCGGATCGGGCAAGGTCAGGCCATCTAATGACCGACTCCCCCATACGTCAAACCATTAGCTCCGGGTATCAGCGCGCCTTGACACAGCATCAGGGACGCTTACGCCGATCTCAGGGCAACCGGATCCGGTACAGCGCTCGATCCCCTGTCATGGCCACCCGGAACAGGAAGTTCCCTGCGGAAACGGTCGTCAGGGTCGCACCGGACTCCGTGGTCCAAGTCCCCCCCGGCTGCGAGGTTCGCTCCAGGACAAAGGTGCTTGCCGTTCCTCCCGCAACCGTGAATCCCAGCTCGATCCGACCGTCCGCCAGGACCACCGGCCGCCCCAAGCGGAGGATGGGCGGGCCGACCACGGCGTTGACAACTTTCCGAGGCCCCTGTGGAAAGAGTCGTGTTCCGACCAGGGGTCGGACGGCCAGGAGGAATTCACCAGCCTGGGCCGGGGTGAAGTTGACGGGACTTCCCGCGGAAACGCGCCCGGTGCTCAACTCGACC
Source organism: Cyanophyceae cyanobacterium (assembly GCA_044356195.1). Taxonomy (GTDB): domain Bacteria; phylum Verrucomicrobiota; class Verrucomicrobiia; order Limisphaerales; family UBA9464; genus UBA6176. Next base: position 7,551 of record JBIKWS010000047.1, on the reverse strand, counting down.
AGCTTGTGGCTGTCCACGAGTTCGATGTCGTCGAGGAACACCCCCTCGCCAGCAGTCGTGGTGTTGTAATAGGGCCCCAAACCAACGGAATAGCGGAACCGCACCTGGTAATCGCGCTCCCGGTAGGCAGGCAGCGGCAGGACAACCCGCGAAAAGGCGGAATCGGACAGCCCGGTCACGCCGGAGCGTCTCCAGGCAACCTTCCACGTGACACCCCCGTCGTCGGAGGTTTCGGCAGAGACGGTCTGATCCTCGGTCGCGAATCCCAGGGCCACGGAGAAGGCCAGCGCAGGACTGCCTCCGCCCACGTACCGCCCCTCCAATGCGAGGATCTGGTCCACGGGCTGTGGCGTGGTCAACCGATAGCTGTAGGCACCGTTGGCACGGCGGACGGTGGTCCGCACGTCATATCCAGCAGTGGCCTGCACCAGCAACCGGCCGAGGCCCTGCTCGGCCGTCCACAAGCCTCCGGTGGATTCCCGCCGTCCCAGGCTCCAATCGTAGGCCGTCGCTGCGGGCACCAACGCCGGCGTGTACGGGTTTTCCTGTCCGATCACGGGAGTGGCCGTGCCGCTGACCGCCGGCGGCGTGTAGGCCAGCCTCAGGTCCGACTTGATATTGCTTCCGCCCACCACGCTCAAGGTCCGCGAAACGGTCGTCAGACCGGGTGCCAGGAACGAAACCGTGCGCGCCCCATCAGCGGTAGGGACTGCATATCCACCCGCCGGAGACGTGACGCCATGATAGGAAGAGTCGGTCACCTCCACCCGAACCCCGCCGATCCCTTCCCCGACATCGTATTGCTGGTTCGAATCCAGATCGAAATAGGCAACGCCGGTGACCATGGGCCCGGCACCCGGCCTCGCGCCGAAATTGATGGTGTACAACTCCGGGCCGACCGTCTCAGTGAAACCGCCCTGGGAGCGGCTGTTGCGTCCGTAGACCACGCCGACTCCCGCTTCGCGAAAGCGGGATTCGTGGTTGTTGATGCGGTGCCCGGGCGGCTCCTGCATGCCGGGAGGGGTCGGAACAATGGCGTTCCCGGGATAGCCCCAATCCACCTCCAGGCCGGCGTGGGCGTGTTCCGGTCCCTCCGCGGATGCGTAGATGTTCTCGCCAACGATGGCCACCGGGTAGGAGGTGGCGAGCACGCGAGCCAGGATGTCCACGGTGCCCTGGACGTGGGACTGGGTCGCATTCGCCAACATCCATTGGCTGTGGCCGCGGGCGGATTGGAGGAGCAGGCGATGCGGTGCCAACGGTGGCTGCGGGCTGTAAGTTTCCATGTCGGCCGCCATCACACGGAAGTCGACCAGGAAGAAGGAATAAGCGAACTGGATCAGCGGATCCGGCAATTGCCGGAGGATCTCGGTCTCCGCCCGCGGATTGGCGCGGGTCCGGTTCACACGTTCGAGGACGAGTTGCTCGGCGTCCGTCCAGGCCCCGACATCCCACAACTGCGTTGGGTCCGCGCTCGGAACGGCTTCGCGGTCCGCCCGGATGGTGGCAGGGACCATTGGCGGAATGGCGGGCCCCGGTGGCTTGGGCACATCGGACAAACCCGTCCCGACCAGAAGGGGAAGGACGACGAAAGGGAACTTCCGGAGAGGTTTCACTCAGCCATCGGGTTACCGCAAAATGCGTCGTCATGGCGAGGCCAGAATCTCCGGGATGGATACCGTAGGCGGGCTCGGCGGCCGGCCGCACCAGCACGCTGGCTGGATTGAGAACACCCCATTTCACCCCTCGATTCCCGCGTACCGCCCCCGAGATCACAGTTTGCCTGACGCGGATGTTGACCTTGAAAAACCAATGGGGAGCTTATGGGTCGCGAATGACCCCGTTGTCACCGTCAGCGTTTGACCTGTCCGTGCGCTTTTTCCTGCAACTCGCCGTCGTCCTCGGCGCGTGCCGCATCGTGGGAATTCTGGCCCGTCGCGTGGGGCAGCCCCAGGTCGTGGCGGAAATGATCACCGGCGTCCTCCTGGGTCCGTCGCTGCTGGGACTTTTCGAATTCTCGCAGCCCATTCAGAAGTGGCTCTTCCCAAAGGAATCCAAGGCCATCTTCTTCGCCACCTGCCAGATTGGCCTCTCGATCTACATGTTCCTCGTCGGGGTGGAGTTCCGGTCGGATCTGTTCCGGTCCAGAATCCGGGCGGCCGCCAGTGTCTCGCTGGCGGGAATGCTCGCCCCCTTTGCCCTTGGGGCGTTGATCGCCCTTTGGATGGCCCAGCACCCTGGCGCGTATTTCACGGCCAAGGTCCAAACCTGGGAGGCGGTCCTCTTTCTGGGTGCCTCCATGTGCATCACCGCATTCCCGATGCTCGCACGGATCATCGTCGAGCGCGGTCTGGCAGGGACTTCATTGGGAACCCTTGCGTTGGCCGCCGGTGCCATGGACGACGCCGCGGCGTGGTGCCTCCTGGCGATCGTCCTCGCGAGCTTCCAGTCGGACGCTGCCATTGCCGTGAAGGCCATTGGTGGCGGGATCGCCTACGCCACGTTCACCCTGACGGTGGGCAAACGATTGTTGGCCGGGCTCGGCCGTCACGTGAAGCCCGACGGAACCCTGCCGAATCCGGTGCTGGCGACCGTCCTCATGCTGGTAATGCTCGGGTCCTGGTTCACCGACGTCATCGGCATCTACGCTGTCTTCGGAGCCTTTATCCTGGGTTGTGCGATGCCCCGGGGGGCCTTTGCCGCTGCGGTGACACGCCAGATCGAACCGTTCGTCGTGGTCTTCCTGTTGCCCACATTCTTCACCTACTCAGGTTTGAACACGCGCCTCGATCTGGTCACAACACCGACTTTGTGGGCCGTGGCGCTCGTGGTCCTGCTCGCGGCCTGCCTCGGCAAGTTCGGCGCCTGCTGGGGTGCGGCCCGGATGCACGGGGAGGACCAGCGCACCTCGCTGGCCATCGGCACCCTGATGAATGCCCGAGGGCTGATGGAACTGATCATCCTGAACATCGGATTGGAACGGGGCCTCATCACCCCGGAGCTCTTTTCCATCATGGTGGTCATGGCTATCGTCACCACGCTGATGGCGACGCCGGTCTTCGAATGGGTGTACGGACGGGAGGCCCGCGCCCGTGGCACGCTTCAACCCGCCTGACGCCTGACAAATGGCCGGGCGCTGGCATTCTTCCGGCGTGCCTTTCGAGTTCAAGATGACCCGCCGGGTGGAGTTCAACGAAACCGACCTCGCCGGAATCGTCCATTTTGCCAACTTCTTCCGCTACATGGAATCGGTGGAACACGCGTTCCTCCGATCCCTCGGCCATTCGGTGGTGATGCCGGGACTGCAACCGCCCATCGGGTTTCCGCGCGTCCATGCGTCGTGCGACTTCCGCCGCCCCCTTCGATTCGAGGACGTCATGGAACTTCACCTCCTTGTCGCCGAAATCCGGCCACGAAGCCTCGCCTACCAGATCCGGATCCGGCGCCTTGAACCAGGGCCCAGCGAGGAGATTGGGACGGGTCGCCTGGTGGTGGTCTGCGTCTCGAAGAACCCGGATGGCCGGATGGAAGCCACCGCCATTCCGGAGTCGCTCAGCCGGCAACTGGAGGTGGCACCAGCCGAACTCCTCGCGTTGCCCGCACGGTGACACCCACCCGACGTTACTTCTCGATCCCGACCTGGCGCATCAACCATGCGTATTCAAAGGCCACCTCCTTCAAACGATCGTAGCGTCCGCTCGCACCACCGTGGCCAGCCCCCATGTTGCACTTCAGCAGCAGCGGGTTTGAATCCGTCTTGAGGGTGCGCAGTTTGGCCACGTACTTGGCCGGTTCCCAATACATCACCTGGCTGTCGTTCAGGCTCGTGGTCACGAGCATGGCCGGATAGGCCGCACGGCGCAGGTTGTCATACGGACTGTAGGACCGCATGTAGTCGAAGGCGGCCTTCTCATTGGGATTCCCCCATTCCAGATACTCGCCAACGGTCAGGGGCAGGCTCGCGTCCATCATCGTGTTCATCACGTCCACGAAGGGCACCGCGGAATGCACGGCGCGGAACAGATCCGGCCGAAGGTTCACCACCGCGCCCATCAGCAATCCACCGGCGCTACCGCCCTCGATCACGATGCGGTCCCGGGCCACGATCCGTTGGGCTACCAACCACTCGGCGCTGTCGATGAAATCGTGGAAGGTGTTCTTCTTCCGCATCAGCATGCCATCATCGTGCCATCCCTCTCCCATCTCGTTTCCACCCCGGATGTGGGCGATCACCGATACCATTCCGCGATCCACCAAGGACAGGCGGGGGATCGAGAAGGACGCCTCCATGCCCAGTCCGTAGGATCCATAGCCGTAAAGATGGCAGGGGGCCGTTCCGTTCATGGCAGTGCCCTTCAGGTACATCACCGACAAAGGCACCCGCACGCCATCCCGGGCGATCGCCCAACGTCGCTCGGTCACGTACCGTGAAGGATCGTACGTCCCGAGCACGGCCGTCCGCTTCAACAGCTTCAGTTCACCCGAGCCCAAGTCGCAGTCGTAGACGCTCTGGGGAGTGACCATCGACTGGTAGTTCAATCGGACATGCGTGGCGCCATACTCCGGTGTGCCCGACCCGGACGCCCAATACACGGGCTCAGGAAAGCTGACCTCGCGCCAATCCCCTGAGCGCAGGTCCTGGATGCGCAAACGGGTCAGCGCCTCCCTCTGCTCCTGGACAACCAGGTGCCGCTCGAAAACCTCCAGGCCTTCCAGAAGGACATCCGACCGATGCGCCAACACTTCGGTCCACTGCGTCGGCGACCCGACGGGAGCCGTCACCAACCGGAAGTTCTTCGCACCCCGGTTTGTCCGCAGGTAAAGCAAGCCGTCGCGGTGTTCGACGTCGTACTTGTGCCCCTTTTCGCGCGGGATCACGACCCGGAACGTCCCCTGCGGTTCTGCCGACGAAAGGATGCGCTGCTCCCAGGTGTCGGTGCTGCCACTCCCACAAACGAGGAACTTGCGATCCTTGGTCCGGCTCACTCCGAGACTGAAGAGTTCGTCCTTCTCCTCGACCACCAACTCCGGTTTCCCTCCTTGAAGATCCAGGCGCCAGAGCTTGTCGCTCCGCTTGGTCACCTCATCCTCGGTTACGTAGAAGACCGTCCGTCCATCCGCCGCCCACTCGAACCCTTGTACGCGTTCCGCAAGGGCTGCCCCGGTCTGACCGGTCACGAGGTCCTTCCGATAAAGCGTGTACTGCCGAAACCCGGTCACGTCAGTGCTGTAGAGGAGTTGATTTCCGTCGTCACTGACCTCAAGCCCGCCCAAACCAAGAAAAGATCGCCCCTCCGCCAGTTGATTGAGGTCCAGGAGCACCTGGTCTGCTGATTCGGCGTTCCCCCGCCCGACCGGTCGACGCATGTGGATCGGATACTGGCGACCTTCGACGGTCCTCGAAAAATACTCAAAGGCCCCACGCCGCACCGGCACGCTCAGGTCGGTCTGCTGGATCCGGCCAAGAATCTCCGCATAAAGCTTCTCCCCGAATGCCTTTTCCTGCGTTGTCCGCGATTCCGTGTAGGCATTCTCCGCTTCCAGATAACGGATCACTTCGGGATTCGTCTTCTCGCGCAGCCAGAAGTACGGATCGTTCACGGTCTCCCCGTGCCACGTCATGGGGTGATCCTTCCGGGCCGCCACCGGGGGTTCCACGAGCGGGGCGGGCGGAGCGGCAACTGGGGCTGACTCTTTCGACATCGCCGTATGGAACACCAACAGGGCTCCCAAGACGAGAAAGGCCGTGCGCCGTCCCACTCCCGAGCCAGGCCACGAGAGGCTGGACCCTGGTTCCATACGATCGGTTGCGTAGCTGGCGTCGGCTGGCTTTGGGGTGTTCATGCTCCTTGAGCCACAAGGCTACGCCCGTGCTTCCGGATGACAAGCTACCCGTGCATCGGTGGTCCCCACCGGGCGCATCTTGACACTGCCCCCCAGGAAACGGGGTGGCGACGTCCTCGTCGCCGTTCCAAAGCCATTCCCAATGGCGATGAGGACATCGCCGCCCCGAATCATTTCCAAAAGGGGGCACTGTCAAGATGCGCCCGTCCCCACGCGACATCACCGCAAAAGGTGCGCAACTTCGCCCAACCCTTGGGGTTCGCCTTCTGCACGGTTATCAGCCATATTCCCACCATGCGCCGCCACGCCATCCTGACTGGACTGCTGTTGGTCCTGCCGTTGCTTGCGATCCACGCACAGGAACTCCCTCCATCCGTCGGCGCTCTGAACCGACCTCGCGCTTCGTACTCCGGCGGAACCAGGATCGTGGCAACGAACCCCGCTGCGAATGCCGCGGTGGGAGCCCGATCGGCCACCAACGATCTTTCCCTGACCTGGCGGACCGAGCCCGACTCCGTCGATGCCCGTATCATCCGTCAACCCCTGTCCAAGGTCCTTCCCCACATCGCCAAGGCATCCGGTTGGCAGGTGTTCACCGAACCTGGGACCGACAGCCTGATCTCCTCCGCATTCCGCAACCAGCCCGCACGGGAAGCCATCGGCCGGATCCTGTCCAATTTCAGTTACGCCATCGTTCCCGGAACCAACAACCGGCCCAGGCTGCTCGTGTTCCGAACCTCTTCGGGCTCGGCCACCGAAGAGGTGGATCCCAGCGACGCCCTGCGTGTGGACGAGGAGGTCGTCGTGCGACTCAAGGACGGGGCACGCCTCACCCCGGAAGAACTCGCCAAGCTGACCGGCGGCGAGGTGGCCGGAAAGCTGGATGCACTGAATACCGCACGCCTGCGGTACCCGGACGCGGCCACCGCGGACGCGGCCCGCGAGAAACTGGCGGCGATGGAAGGGGTTTCGGTCGAAGACAACCACCGGTTGCCCAACCAGGACTCGGCCGGCCTCCTCTCGGGGTTGGAAGCGGGTGCCGGACTCGGCATACGGCCCGCAGCCGTCTCCACCGGGAAGCTGGTCATCGGCCTCATCGATTCCGCCGTGCAGCCCATCAACCCCGCCTATGACGCCTTCCTCCTGGGACGCGAGTCGGTCGTGGGTTCGCAGTCCGCCTCTTCCGAGCTGTCCCACGGCACCTCGATGTTCGCCAACCTGGTAAAGGCGGCAGAGACAACGGCGGGCCAAGGCGGCTCCGCTTCCTTCGGCGTGGTGGCGGTCGACGTGTACGGTGCCAACGAAAGCACCACCGCCTATGACGTCGCCCTGGGCATCCAACGTGCCGTCGAACGGGGAGCCAATGTTATCAACCTGAGCCTGAGCAGCGCGGTGGACTCCCCCTTCCTGCATGGCGTCATCCAGACCTACAACCAACGCGGTGTCCTGTTCCTCGCCGCTGCCGGAAACGACCCCATCGTCTCCCCAACCTTTCCCGCCTCGTACCCCGAAGTCCTCGCCGTGACCGCAGGAAATTCCTCAGGCCAATACGCACCCTATGCGAATCGTGGCCCCTTTGTGGACCTCATGCTTCCCGGGTCCGGAATCGTGCCCTACGGCGGCGACCGCTGGCTCGTCACCGGAACGTCCACAGCAACCGCCTACGCCAGCGGTATCGCCGGTGCCCTGTGGAACCCGTCCGTTGGA
>JBIKWS010000610.1:0-3292 GCA_044356195.1 Cyanophyceae cyanobacterium | reverse complement strand
GGCGAGGATGGTGGTGTTGGTGCCGGAGCCACGGACATGGAAGTCACGGAAGCGCCAGCTGGCAAAACCGTCACCGCTGGAGAGACCATCACCCACACCGCGGACCTGTTCCTGGTACGCGACCGTCGGGGTGGTTTCCCAGCCGCCGCCGGCCTTGGGGGCGTAACGGAAGATGATGTGACGGAAAGCGGAGTAGAGGGCGCGCTGGCCGTCGGCACCGTCTTCCAGACCCACGCGCCACCAGGCGTAAGCCGCAGCACCCTGGGAGCCGCCGCCTTCGGCGGTGACATCGATGCCGATATCGGCAGCGGGGTTCAGGGATTCCTTCCAGGCCACACCGAGGGGCCGACCGGTGTTGGCGTCGAGCCAAACCAGCGAGCGGTCGGGATAGGCTTCGGAGAGGGCGCGATCCGCGGGCGAAAGGTCCGAGGCACCTTCATTGATGCCGTTTTCGCGAATACCGAGGAGCAGGCGATTCGCATCGTAGCGGATCAGCTGCGAGTAGCCGTCCATCACGTCGCGGCCGTTCAGGCCGAGGGCGACAGGCGATCCACCCTTCTTGAGGATCGGCAGGAGGTTCGCGGGAGCGACGCCGGAGTTGCCGTTGATGTGTTGGACCCAGTTGACGGACACCTCTTGGGCGAACGCCGATTGGCCGGCCAGTCCGAGGGCCAGGGCCGAAGCCACGGCCAAACGTCTGGCGATGATGTTTTGCTTTGTCATGGAGCTGTGAATTGCAATTCAGCTGTCAGCTGCTGACCCCATTGCCGGTCCTTCGGTTGCAATCTGGTTACATCCAAGAACTAGCCTTGCGACGGGAAAGACAGCCCGGGCAAGTGAGATCAACGGCTTAGGTTGTTAAGCAACTCGAACCACCTCGATTTGTCGAGGGCAAAGCCGGAACCTGCTCCAGAATTGTTGCCAAATGCTGGCTTGCAGGCGTCCCCTCCCCAAGCGTGACCACCCGACTTGGGGGATGTGGAGACATGAATGTCTCCTCGGGGAATCACTTCCTCCGAGTGGATCGTTCCTGCATCCAGACGATGTCCGGGTTGTTCGGCTGAGGCTGATTCAGGACAAGGTTCCTGTTGATCGGCGGGGTTGTCCGTGCATCCACCCACTTGCGGATCTCGGCATGACCGTCCGCGAAGGAAAAGCCACCGGCGCGATTGTGATAGGAAGCTGGGAAGTCCACCATCTTAGTCTGGGCGGCGTTCGGATAACCGTCCATGGACACCACAAAGAAACCGTCGTTGATGCTGTCCTCGCGCTCATCGAGCAGGACGAACGTCCCAGAGGGACCCGGGTCGGTGAAGTCCGACATCTTTGTATTCACCCGCCATAATGGGCCCCATCCGCCGTCGGTGCCGCTGTTGCCACCCGTCCAGATGCTCATGGACATGCTGCGGACGCGAGGGACGCGGGCACGTGCCGTATTGAGCCCGGTGCTGTTGTCCGAAGGGCACTTCCAGACGAGTAGGGACTGACCGATGTATTTGAAGAGGGGGCTCTGCCGGAGGTGCATGGGATCCCAGTTGTCGCGATTGGAAGGATTGGCGTAGTCGAGGATGCCTTGCACCCAGGCCCCATCAGAGGTGTTCGGATTGACCTCCTGCGCATAGGCGAAGGGCAGCCGGTCGTTGTTGTCGCCGAGGTACATCGCCCAGCCGAGCAGGAGCTGGCGATGGTTGTTCATGCATTTGATGCCCTGGGCCTTGGTCTTGGCCTTGCCCAGAGCGGGCAAAAGCATGCCGGCGAGGATGGCGATGATGGCGATGACCACCAGCAACTCAATCAGGGTGAAACCGCGGCTGGCCGCCGCGCGGACGGAACGAGATGGATTCATAAGCATGCGGTGCACGGAGAACCGTGCCACCGAATGCCTTTCAAGGCACCCGAAACCTCCCGCGGATTCAAGACTTACTTCGGTGCCATGACGCCATCCGCAGAAACCTCAATCATGGTTCCCCCTGATGGAATGGGGAATTGGATGGGCGACTGGCCGGGCCATCGGACCTCGAGTGCGGTGGGCAGGCGTTCCCCGGCAAAGACCATCACCGCACTGTCCTGCGACCAGTAACCCGATCCGGCACGGATCTCCCGCACAGGGCCGGCTGTTCCGGCGGCATCCATGGCCCGGACACGAACCCCGATTCCGGTGGGATTGCCTGCTGGTCCCCGAAACCGGACCTCCACACCGGGCCGTGCCCCCATGTTCCGGAAGAGCCGCGTTGAATCCCCGTTTTGGGTGACCACCAGATCCACCCGGCCGTCGGCGTCATAGTCTGCGGCGGCGGCGGCGCGCTGCTCACCGTGCACCCGGATTCCCGAGGCCTGGACGGAAAGTGGCGTCCACGCGCCCCGTCCATCCCCCAGGAGAACCAACCCCACACCGGAATCCGCACGGTCGCTGGTGTCGTGGGCACCCGCCGTATTCTGGGCCAGGAAAAGATCCTCGTTTCCGTCCCCATTGAAATCGGCGGCGACAAGCCCGAACACCGGGGCCTCCTGAGCCCGGGCTGGGAGCGGTTGGACCACCCAGTGGTCACCCCGATTCCACAAGGCCACCGTATCCAGCGTCGTGACCCGGAGCGGCTGAGGCTTCGGCACGGCGTCCTTCAGGATCTCGGGAACGGATGCGGCGCCGAACGAGGCCCGTGTCGGATACCGTTCCATGACGGCCGGCCATACCGCTCCAAGAACATCGCGTGGCACCCATGGCAGGTCGCGTTCCGGAGAGCCATGGCCGAAGGTTTCCAGAAGGATCGGAGCCCCGAGCCCGGCGAAGTCCCCGTGATAAAGTGCCGCCGTCCGACCCGGCTGAACCTGTTGTCGGGTGTTCCTTCCCCAGTTTCCGGCGACCAGGTCCATGCGTCCGTCGCCATCAAAGTCCACCGGGGTCACGCTGTTCCACCAACCCGTGAGCGCCCCGAGCACCCGTGGCCTTGGGCGTGGATCGCCCTCCGCCCAACGCAACAGAACCTCGGTCCGCTCCGTCAGGAGCCCACCTTGGTTGTCCAGAATCCGGATCGGGCCCCAATCGGTGGCCACCACCAGGTCGACGTCCCCATCCGCGTCGAGGTCGGAAAACGCAGCACCGGTCACCATGCCCAACTGCTGAAGCACCGCGGCATTGTTGGTGGACGGCACCCACCCCCCCTCCTGGCCGAGGAGCAGTGTGGACGGAACGCTTTCCGGATAGCGCCCGCCGCTGGCCCGCCCCGCGGCAAACAGGTCCAACCGGCCATCGCCGTCGACGTCCGCAAGGGCCATCGCCCCGAGCGCTCCTGAC
>JBIKWS010000609.1:0-3297 GCA_044356195.1 Cyanophyceae cyanobacterium | reverse complement strand
GTTCCCTTGAAACGGTGGTGTTGATCAGTTCCCCGGGGAGGCTTCCTTCCATCGACCGCGGTCGATGTCTTCGACATAGCGTTGGGCGAACCAGTTGTTCCACGAGTTCCACATCAACGACTGATCAAAGATGGCCCGGGCAGCCTGGACCCGGCCTTGCAGGAGGAGGTTCCACGCGTAGTGATTGGCCACGGCGACATTGTTCGGGCCGATATCCATGGCCTTCTCGAATGCACGAGTTGCCTTTGCGGCATCTCCGAGCCAGTGCCAGTTGAGTCCCTGGGAGACGAGGACCATGGGATCGCGGGGGTTGAGTTTCTGGGCCTTGTCGAGCCACTCGATGGCCTCGCGACCGCTGGCTTCCCATCCCTTTTCGCCCGCAAAGCTGATCCGCCGCAGGTTCTCGCCGATTTCGAAGGCAGTCCGCGGGTTGTCCGGAACCAAGACAGCCGCCGCCTTCAGATGATCCATCAGCTCAGGTGTGATGCGCGCGCCTGCGGCGGCCCGATTGAGATGAAGCCCTTCGCGAAGACCCCGAACGGAGGACGGGACCAGCACATACAACGCACCGCAGGCGACAGCCGTGATCAGGACCCGGCTCCACCATCGGGGGGTGTGCCACCATCGCTCGCTCGCAAAGCGGATGGTCGATGCCAACATCCCGCCGACGAGGACCACCGTCAGGCCGAGGGCGGGAACATGCATGATGAAGTCCACCGCTGCGTGGAGCGCGATTCCCACCATGCCGATGCTGGCGCCGACGAAGAAGGCCGTCCGGTTGCTTCCCTTGTCGCCCAGATCACCGATGCCGCGTTCGACGTATTTCCGCGACAGGATGATTCCGCCAACCGCGATGAGGATCGTAAGCCCAACGAGTGCCGTACCGACGAGACCGAAGTCGGCCAGAAGGTTCAGGTATTCGTTGTGGGCGTAGCCTGGATTGACCTGGATCTGATGATCGCGGTACTGGGGAAAGCGCACATCGTAATGGCCGGGACCGACGCCGATCCAAGGGTTGTCCTTCCACATCCGGATGGCCGGCTTCCAGAGCGGCAACCGATCTCCGCTATCGGGCTTGCCGACGGCGGCGACATCCGTGAGCCGCTGCCAAGCCTTCCCGCTGCGTGCGAGAAAGACGGAGCCAGCGACCAGTACGAAGCCGAGGCCCACCAACGCCGGAATCCGCATCTGGCGGCGGCGGATGAGAAGCCAGGTGAAGAAGATACCGAGGACGGCACCGCCCGCGAGCCAACCGCCGCGTGACATGGTCACGGCCAAGCCAGCGAGCATCATCGCCGCGCCATAACCGTGGAACACCCGGATCGGGCCCTTCGCGCGGGCCAGAAAGACCTGTCCGAGTGCCATGGGCAGGAGCAGCACCATCAATGTGGCCAGATGGTTGGGATTGACGAAGGTGGCACCGGCCCGGCGGAAGTATTGGGCGGGTCGCACCTGCCAGAGGACACCATCGCTCTGGCTCATGTATTGGCCGACGGCGTAGAGGGAGAGCAAGGTGCCCAGGGCGACCAGGAAATTGGTGCTGCGCTGGAGGGTGTCCTGACTTTGCAGATTGTTGACGGCGACCACGAGGGTCACCGAATACAGCAGGACCATCCAGAGCTCGTGGCGCGCGGCGTAGGGAACCTCCACGCCGATGGTCCTCCAGACCGCAAAACCGGAGAAGAGGATCACTGGCAGCAGGAGTGGGTGCAGGATGAGACGATGACCGCCACCGCTCCACAGCCGGATCAACCACAGGACGAGAGCCACACCGACGATACCGGTCATCACCGCCAATTCGGTGGTGCGGACACCACCAAAGAGCAGGGTCCCGTAGGCAACCGCGCCCAGAACGAGCCATTCAATGGCGCGTTCGAGGCGTTCATCCCACACTTCATCCTGTCGTCCGTGGCGGCTCATTCGGCTAGAAGTGAGCAGCCTACGGGCCGAACTCGATCCTGTTCCAGCCTGCTTTTGGCTGGATTGCAGAAGGTTCGTCTACTTCCGCAAAAAGCCCTTGGGAACGGTCGGCTTGGGCGCGGCATGCGGGAGGGTGTCGGGCGTGACCCACACCGGCGTGGTCATCTTGATGGGAACCGGCCCACCAATGTCATAGGTCATCTCGATCATGAAGGCCGACCACCCTTGGGAGGGCTTGGCGATACCGCCCACGTAAGAGCCATCCGGCTCCGCATCCAGCGCACGCGACCACCACGCGGGGCCGATGATCTCCAGACGGAAATCGCGGGTGCGGGGATTGTTGGCCTGCCAGAGCCGGACGGCTTTGGGGCGGACGGGGGTTGAGACGCGCACACTGCCGTCCGCGCCGCGGTTCCAGGTGAAGGTGGGGACCTGCTTTCCGTTCACCTGGGCCCATTGCCATGCGGCCAGGGTTTCGTAAGCGTCGCTGCCACGGAGCGAATGATCGGCGTTGGGGACGTAGCGCAGGTGCTTCTCGCCGGGGAGTTGGTCGAAGTAGAATTGGGAGGAATCCGGCAGGAAGAACTGATCGCCACAGGCGTTGACGATGAGCTTCGGCAGGTTCAGGCGATCCATGTAGAAATACGGATCCTCGATCCGCTGGAGCGCTTGCATCTCGGGGGTGCCCAGCCAGTCCATGATGCCTTGCTCGGTATAGTTGCCGACGGCAGGGGCGAAGAACCCGTAAGCCCGGAAATGGTGGACCATCGAAGGCTGCATGTTGAGCACATCGATGACGATCGGGCAGATGGCGACGACGCGTTTGTCGACGATGCCGGTCGTCCAGGTAGTCCATCCACGCTTGGAACCACCAGCCACAACGAACCGTTCCACGGCCTTGCCACCGCCTTCGACGCTCTAGGTCCAGGCGGTGACGGTGTCCATGGCCCGAACGGCCGCCTTGGTCATCGGCAGGCGGGCGGGCCATCGTTCATCGCCCGTGCGGAGGTACTTGTCCCACGTGTACGCGATCAGGTCGTCCTCGACGCGTTCCTTGCCGTCACCGTCGAGGATCAGGGGTTGGTTGGGCACCATCTTGAGCTCGATCACCACGGACTTGGTGGCAGCGGCAATTTGCAGGAGCTCCTTGGCGGGCTTGGGTGCCTCGCCGTCGCGATTCGCACCGCCGGTGATGAAGAGCAGGCCGATATCCGACTCCACGTTGGCCGGTCGCACGACCGTGACCCAGTGCTTCCATTCGGTGCGGTTCACCTCACCCGGCGTGAGCCAAGTCTGGGAGGTCATGGCGATCGACGCCACCTTGCCGCCCGGGACATCCGTGACGGCCACCGTCTTCCAAGTATAGGCCGGATCGGG
>JBIKWS010000046.1:0-11597 GCA_044356195.1 Cyanophyceae cyanobacterium | reverse complement strand
GGGGCCCATCGCCACGTCCTCGACCGTTTCTCGCGCCTTCGCTCCCACGTCCCCTTCGCACCGCCGAGCCGTGAGGGCACCATCATCCTGCCCGGCTTCGACGGCGGGGCAGAATGGGGCGGTGCGGCCACCGATCCCGATGGCATCCTGTACGTCAACGCGAACGAAATGCCCTGGGTCCTGACCATGGTCGAAACCCGCGGGAAGGAAGGCCAACCCCTCTCCCGCGGCGACGCCATCTACACCCAGATCTGCGCCGCCTGCCACGGCGTCGACCGCCGCGGTAACCCCGCGCAGAACGTCCCTTCCCTCGTCGACATCGCCCAACGCCGCAAACCCGCAGAAATCCTCGACCTGCTCCGCACCGGCAAAGGTGTGATGCCTTCGTTCGACTTCCTTTCCGAAGCCCAGAAACAGGCCGTCATCGACCACCTCTCCGGCACTCCCAGCACCTCCACCGCGGACGCCCGCTCCGCCACCGCCGAACCCGACAACCCCAACGCCCTCGGTTCCATTCCCTACACCTCCACCGGTTACCACCGCTGGCTCGACACGAACGGGTACCCCGCGCTCAGGCCGCCCTGGGGAACCCTCACCGCCATCGACCTCAACACCGGACGCCACCGCTGGCAGGTTCCGCTCGGCGAATATCCCGAACTCACCGCCCGCGGTCTCCCACCCACCGGCACGGAGAACTACGGCGGCCCCATCGTCACCGCCGGCGGCCTCGTCTTCATTGCCGCCTCCCGCGACGAACACCTCCGCGCCTTCGATCGCAAGACCGGACGCGAACTCTGGAAGGCACAACTCCCCGCCGCCGGCTACGCCACCCCCGCCACCTATTCCGTCAACGGCCGGCAGTTTGTCGTCATCGCCTGCGGCGGCGGCAAGATCGGTACCCGCAGCAGCGACGCCTACGTCGCCTTCGCACTGCCTTGAGAGTTCCCAGTTCCCAGTTGCCAGCTTCCACAAGACTGAAGGCCGGGTGCCCTCACCCGGCTGACGTTCTCTGCCCTCCCCCTCGGAGCCCTCCCACCCATCCGGTCATTTGCAACCGCGCGTCGCATATGCGACACGAAATTGCAAAAGCACCCCATCCCGCCCCATCTCACCCCCCTGGTTTGCAACCGCACGTCGCATATGCGACGTGCCATTGCAAACGGCTACCCTGAAAAGGGGATCCAAGCGACCTGCCCTGCGTGGCGGCACTTTTACCCCCGACACCCTTTCAAGCCCCCGGCCCAACTGCACGCTGGCGACCCACCGCCCGCAACAGCACCCTAGCCACGTGAACGAACCTCAGAGTCCCGCGCCCGACGCCGCGCCCGATGCCGCGCCCGAAGTGCCCGTCGCAGCCGGACCATTGTCGGAAGCCACCCCGGCTCCCGACGCCATCGCGGCTGCGGAGGCGATCCCCGCGGAGACCGCAGCGATTGCTGTCACTCCGCTCCCGTCCCCTTCCGGGACTCCCCCTGGCTTCCGCGCCGGACTCGCCGCCCTCGTCGGGCGCACCAACGCCGGGAAGTCCACGCTCCTCAACGCCCTCGTCGGCCGGAAGATCTCCATCGTCACCCCCAAGCCCCAGACCACCCGGGACACCATCCACGGCATCGTCCATCACCCGAAGGGTCAGGTTGTGTTCGTGGATACTCCCGGGTTCTTCCACACCCGCGGCACCAAGCTCGTCCAGGAACTCCACGACCGTACCCGCGAGGCCCTGTCCGATGTCGACGTCGTGCTGCATCTCGTTGATCCCACGCGTGAACCCGGCCCGGAGGATGCGCTCGTCGCCGACGCCCTGAAGGCCATCACCGTGCCCCGCATCCTCTGCATCGGAAAATCCGACTCTCACGAACGCCCCCACCGCCGGCACTGGATGGGCCAGGCCCTCAATTACACGACGGTCCTCGACGTCTCCGGGGCCACCGGCAGTGGACTCGCGGCCCTTGTCGAAAAGCTCATCCTGCTGGTCCCCGAAGGCGAGGCGCTGTACCCCGCCTCCGACACCACCAACAGCACCCGCGACTTCCAGATCGCCGAGATCATCCGCGAACAGGTCTACCTCCAGGCCTCGGACGAGGTCCCGTATCGCACCAAGGTCTCCGTCGACAAGGTCGAGGTCATGCCGGCCACCAAGGACCGGCCGGAACGTCTCGGCATCGATGCCACCGTGTTCACCGGCGACGAACGTTACCAGCGCATGCTCATCGGCAAGGGCGGCGCCCGCGTGAAGCAGATCCGCGAGTTTTCCCGACGCGAACTCCAACGCGTCCTCAACCAGAAGGTCGCCCTCTCCATCGACATCCACGTCGACAGTTCCCTCCTCTAGGAAGCCCGCACCGCAGCCAACAACCGTCTGGCAGCCGCCAACTTCGGTGTCGCCGGAATCGCCGCGGAGCCACCACCCTGTCCGGCACAAACCATGAAAGGCTTTCATCAGCGGTGGCTTCGGGCCTACGGGTGGACGCGGCTGGCCGCCGGACTCCTCGCCGTTGCTGCTGCCCGCGCGGATTTCCAGGGCAGCACCCACCTGATGCCGTACGACGAGGATACCCTCGGCTACGGGAAGACCGCCGACACCAGCGGGATCGCCCGGTTGCAGGAACGGATTGATCGCGGCGAGGTCACGCTCCGCAAGGATGGGCGGTTCGGATACCTGCTTTCGATCCTCGAGGAACTCAAGGTTCCCACGGCATCCCAGATGCTGGTCTTCTCCAAGACCTCGTTCCAGCGTGAGCGCATCGGTCCGGCAAATCCCCGTGCCCTCTACTACAACGAGGGCGTGTACGTGGGATACGTCCCCGGTTCCCACATCCTCGAATTCACCGGGGTGGATCCAAAGCTCGGGGCGGTGTTCTACACCTTGGATCAGGAAGAGGCGGGGAAGCCGAAGTTCGTCCGCACGGACAACTGCACCGAGTGCCATGCCTCCGCGCGCACCATGGGCGTCCCGGGACATCTGGTGCGCTCCTTCCAGACGGACGACAGCGGCATGGTCGATCTCCTGACGGGTGTGGATCCCGTCAACCACCGCACCGCCCTGGCGGATCGTTGGGGTGGCTGGTACGTCACCGGTCAGCATGGGGGGCAGACCCACCGCGGAAACCTGGTCGGCAAGACCGCGTTTGCGAAGCAGGAAAAGGAACCCAACCACCTCGGCAACCTCACCGACCTCGCCCGTTTCTTTGATCCCGCCAAGTACCCGGTCCCCACGAGCGACATCGTTGCGCTGATGGTCCTCGAGCACCAGCAGCACGGACACAATTTCATCACCCGCGTCGGCTACGAGGCCCGCGTCCACCTGAGCGCCTACGGCCACGTCAACTACCTCCGCAACGCCGTCGACTCGATCGTGAAGTACCTGCTGTTCGTCGATGAGGTGCCGCTCACCGACGAAATCCGCGGCAATCCCGAGTTCACCCGCCAGTTCGAGAAACAGGGGCGACGTGACTCAAAGGGTCGCTCCCTGCGCCAACTCGATCTCAAGACCCGGATGTTCCGGTATCCGTGCAGCTTCCTCATCCAGGGAGAAGCGTTCGCCGGCCTGCCGGAGCCGCTTCGCCAACGCATCTTCCAGCGGTTGCACGACGTCCTCACCGGGAAAGACACCGCCGAGACCTGGAAACGCCTCACGCCGCAGGTCCGCCGTGAGATCCTCGAAATCCTTCTGGAAACCCAGCCTGACCTGCCCCCGACATGGAAGTCATGAACGGTTCCTTTGAAGCCACCCCACCACGAGGCTCGACGCAGGATTTTCCCACAGGTAGAACTTCGCCCATGAACACCCGTCGGTCGTATCCAATCGGCATCCACGGCTTCACGCTGATCGAGCTGCTGGTTGTCATCGCCATCATCGCGATCCTTGCCGGCATGCTCCTGCCCGCTCTTTCCAAGGCCAAGGAGCAGGCGCAGCGCACGACCTGCATCAACAACCAGAAGCAGATCATGCTGGCGACGCAGATGTACGTGACGGACAACAACGACTTCCTGCCGCACCCGAACTGGGACAACCAACCCGGATACGCCGGCTGGCTCTATCGCCCCACCTCAGCGGGCGCTCCTCCCGTCATCACCAACCGCGTCTTCGTCGAACAGGGCCTGCTCCGTAAGACCCTCCAGGGGGACAAGACCTTCTTCTGCCCGCTCGACAAGACCAACGTCGCCACCTACCGCCAACGCAGCATGAGGCTTTCCAGCTACATCATGAACGGCGCGGTCTGCGGCTACCAGATCCGGCCCACCGTGTTCAAGCAGACCCAGTTCCAGGCCGACGCCATCATCCTTTGGCAGTCCAACGAGCGGAACCCCGGCGACTTCAACGACGGTTCCAGCACGCCCAACGAAGGCATCACCCGCCTCCACAACGAAGGCACCACCGTCGGTGTGGTTACTGGGTCGGTCGAGTACCTCAAGCGCCTCAAGTTCAACCAGGAGGTCAGCCGCCAACCCGGCCGCCTCTGGTGTGTTCCCAACAGCCGCACCGGAATGTGACCTGGTCACTCCTGGATGCGCTCACATCGGCATAACCCCAATCGCATGAGCATGAAGGCCCGGGTTCTACTCCTCACCACCCTCACTGCTATCGGCCTCGCCGGCTGCGGCAGCGAATCGCCCACGGAGACTTCCGCACTCAAGGAAGCCTTCCCCAAGGAAAAGGCCGTGACCCCGGAAGCCCGGGAGATCCAGACCCTCGCCGAGAAGGCGGCCGATGCCGCTGCGAAGGGCGACATGGAACAGGCCGTCGCCTCCCTGCTCGTCCTGCAGGCCGAACAGAACCTGAACCCGGCCCAGCGCGCCGCCGTCCAGGACCAGATGAGCAACGTCCAGACCGATCTCGCCAACCGCGCAGACGCCGGAGATGCCAATGCCAAGCGCGCGCTCGACGCCATCCGGGCCATGAAGAGCCGCCGCTGAGCCCAAGATCCACAGTCATGCGGGGAGGCGACGTCCACGTCGCCCTCACCCTCGGCAAACAAAAGGCCTCGTTCCCCAAAAGGAGCGAGGCCTTTTCGCTTTCAGAAGTCCGCCTGTTCAACCGGTAATCCGCGGCAGGCTCGCCGCCGCGATCGCCTGACCGTGCCGCTTCTCCTTCTCGTCGGGCATGTGGAACTTCACCTGCGCCGAAAGCTCCGGGAACTCCAGATCCAACACCCGGCGCGCCTCTGTCAGGATGACATCACCGCCCTCACCGGACGTGACGCGCCCGAGGATCAACAGGTGTTCCATGGCGTAGAAATCCGCCCAATGCGCGACTGCGTAGCCGAGGCTCGTGCCGATCGTCTCGTAGATCTTCCGGGCGCGCCCGTCGCCGGCCGCCATCAATTTCTGGACGTGCTTGAGCTTCTCGGGCAGCGGCAGCGCGGGATCCACCTCGATGCCGGCCGCCGGGATCAGGCGACCCACTGCTTGCTGGCTGAAGAACTGCACCCCGCAACCGAGATCCCCGCTCCACTCGTCCCGCGGCCCGTCCTTCCGGTAATCCACCGGCGCGAACGCCAGTTCGTTCAACCACGTCGTAATGCTGCCATCCGCCGTGACCAACCCCGCTGCCGTGGACGTTCCCAGCGAAACGCCGAGCACGGAATTCACCTTCAGCGACATCGAGGCCGCCAGTGCGGTGACCTCGCCGTCGTTGACCACCTCGAAGGGAATCCCGCCCCATTCCGCGCGCAGGTCGAGGAACAGGTTCTTCACCCGCTTCTCGAAATCCTCCTTCGAAACCCCGCGGAACAACGAGGCCACCTTCACCCGGTTGTTCACGTACACACCGGCCGCGCTGCCACCGATCGCGTCCACCCGCGGCAGGTGCGCCGCCGCCCGACGCAGCGTGTCCATGATGCCGTCGTGATGATACGACGGGTCCTTCTGGAAGTACGGGTCCCACACGATCTCCTCCGAGAACACCACCTCGCCATCCAACACCGCCGCCACCTTGCGATCGGATCCGCCCAGATCGAACCCGATGCGGCATCCATCGAGATGCCGCCCCAACGGAGCCGTGGTGGACTTCGGTGCCGGCAATTCCGCGGTCGCCACGACGGTGATCGGATGATCGTAAATCCGTTCGCCGATGATCTCCGAATCGAACCGACCGACCGCCGTATCCCGGTAATGCGCGGCCAGGCCTTCCGCCAATCCTGCAGGCCCCTGGATCCAGACGCGCCACCCGCCGAAACCCCAGAGCAGGAACTTCACGTACCGTTCCAGGAAGAACCCGTTCGCGTCGGCGTTCGGATGGCCCGCAGGCAACACCCGCATCGTGAACCGGAACACGGAACCGTCCGCCTGTTCCAGTGCGATGCCCACCGGCACAGTCGCTTCCTTTTCAAACGCGCGCCGCGCCAGCACGGCCGGCCGGAGGCCCGGGTCGAGGACGGGAAGGATCTTTGGCTCCACCAGATACGGATCGATCATAGTCAGGTGCCCCAGACATGCCCGAGACGCGCCCGCCCACCAAGCCCGATTTCAGGGGAGTAAGCACACACCACCAGGCGCATTTCAAAACTCCCCACTTCTGGATCGGGGTGGCGACGTCCTCGTCGCCAACTCCCAAAGCCCCTGCTCATGGCGATGAGGACATCGCTTCGCCGTCCAAAGCCCAAGGCCGGGGTGGCGACGTCCTCGTCGCCGTTGCGAAGTCATGATCAGGCCAGCATCCCGCCGATCACCTCGCCGTGGACGTCCGTCAACCGCCGATCCACGCCGTTGTGCCGGAAAGTCAGCCGCGTGTGGTCGATTCCCAGCAGGTGCAGGATCGTCGCGTGGATGTCGTACACCGTGGTCGGGCTGCCGCGATCCCGGGGCTTGTATCCCCATTCATCGCTTTCGCCGCACGTCACGCCGCCCCGAACGCCGCCGCCGCACAACCAGTTGGTGAAGACGTACGGGTTGTGGTCGCGTCCCTTGCCGCCCTGCGAACTCGGCATACGCCCAAATTCCGTCGTCCAGAGCACGATCGTGTCGTCGAGCAACCCGCGCTGCTTGAGGTCCAGGATCAATGCCGCCGCACCACGGGAGAATCCCTGCGCCAGCGGCCCATGGTCCTGCAGGATGTTCTCGTGCGAATCCCAGTTCCGACGCGGGAAGCTGTTGTCGTTGCCGCTCCACACCTGCACGAAGCGCACCCCGCGCTCGATCAGTCGCCGGGCCACCAGACATTTGTACCCGAAGTGATGCCGCTCCTCCTCCGCGTTGATCTCGTTCGGCCACGTGGGCGGGTTCCTTCGGATCCCATACTGCGCGAGCATTGCGTCGGACTCCTTCGACAGGTCCATGACCTCGGGTGCGGCCAATTGCATCCGTGCGGCCAACTCATAGCTCCGGATCCGCGAATCCAGGCGCGCGTCGCCTTCCCGTGTCTCGGCATGCCGCCGATTCAACCGCGCCATCAAGTCGTGCGCCGCACGCTCGCTCGTCGGCTTCACATAATCCCCGTGCCGATCCGGGAACAGGTCCGCGATTGGATTCTCGCGTCCGGGATAGAGGATCGTCCCGGCGAACTGGCCGGGCAGGAACGCAGAGTCCCAGTTCTTCGGTCCGTTGGACGCAAACCCACGGTGATCCGGAAGCACCACGAAGGCCGGCAGGTTCTCGTTGATCGAACCCAACCCGTACCCGACCCACGCCCCCATGCCGGGGAATCCGGGCAGTTGGAACCCCGTCGATTGAAGGTACGTCGCCTGACTGTGGACGCCCGTCTTGCCCACCAGGTTGTGCACGAACGCCATTTCATCCGCGACCTGCCCCAGGTCGGACACCACATCGCTGAGCATCTTGCCGGATTGGCCGTACGGCCGGAACGGCCAGACCGGTTTCATCCACGGACCCAACCCATCCTGGAAGGCCTCGACGGCCTCGCCGAAATCACTCGCCTGTCCGTGCCGCTTCACCAGCTCGGGCTTGTAGTCGAACAGGTCGAGGTGACTCGCGGCCCCCGCCATGAACAACTGGATCACGCGTTTCGCCCGCGGCCGATGATGCGGTGCCGCAGCTGCACCCGTGGCGTCGCCCGCCAGCAATCCCTCGCGACCCAGCAGGCTCGCCAACGCAATGCCGCCCAGCCCGCCGCCGGAGTTCCACAGGAAGTCGCGCCGGCTCTGCCGCCCATGACCCGCGGCACGATGAAAAGGGGAGGATGGATTCATGAGGAGATCAGTCGACGTACGAAAACTCGTTCAGGTTGAACAGCGCCCGGCACAGGTTCGGCAACCCGTGGTCCCGCGCGAAGCCCGTCAGTTCGCGCGTTTCCTCGGAGGTCACCGGACGGCCCATCGCCACGAAATGCGCCTGCGCCACCTTCTCCTCCAGCGTCCCGCCACCCGCTTCCAACCGCGCTGCGAAGTGCCGCGACATCGCCAGCATCAGCGGGTTGTTCAACATCGCCAGCGCCTGCAGCGGCGACGCGCCCTCGTTGCGTCGGCCCACCTGCATCGACGGGTCCGCGCAGTCCAGCACCGTCATGAACGGCTGCTGCTGCGACCGCACGATGAAGCGGTACACCGAACGCCGGTGCGACTTCGGATCCTCCGGGTCGTGCAGGTGATACTCGTAGTGCGGCGAGTGCTCGGGCTTCTCGATGACGAAATCCTGGAAGCTCGGGCCGCCCAACTTCCGATCCAGCTTTCCCGCCACGGCGAGCACCGCGTCCCGCACCGCCTCGGCCTCCAGCTTGCGACGGTTCTGGCGCCACAGGTACCGGTTGTCCGCGTCCATCGCCGCCGCCTTGGGCTGGGCCACATCGGACCGCTGACGGTAGGCAGCGCTGGTCACGATCAAACGATGGAGCGCCTTCATCGACTGGCCGCCATCGCGGAACTCCACCGCCAACCAGTCCAGCAACTCCGGATGCGTCGGCAACGCGCCCATGCGCCCGAAATCATTCGGGGTCTCCACCAGGCCGCGGCCGAAGTGGTACTGCCACACGCGATTGACAATGGAGCGCCAGGGCAGCGGGTTGTCCGTCCGCGTAAGCCATCGCGCCAGGGCCGCCCGGCGTTCGCCTTCCGCGTGTACTTCCGGAAGTTCGAATCGCGCCGGAAGCCCGTCGACGCACGACAGCGTGCCAGGCACCGCTGGATTCCCAGGCTTCTGCACATTTCCACGGCTGAGCACCGTGATCGCCCGCGGCTTTCCCCCCTGCGCGCCCGTGCCCTGGAACGCGCCATCCCCACGGTACACCGCCGCGACGTATGCCACCGACGGCGGCGGCAACGCCGCCAACTGCGCCTTCACCTCCACCAACTCCCGCTCAATCGACGCCAGCGTCTCGCGTTCATCCGAACGCATCGTCCCGGTCCACAACGCCTCCCGCTGCGTCTTCAAACCGGCGAGATCCCCGTCCGAGTTCGCGCCCAACGCACCGACCCCGGGCGCCCAACCATCCGTGAGATTCGACCGACGCCAACGTGCCGGTGCCTCGATCGAATCCAGCGACGTCACCGCGGCACCCGCCGCCACGTTGGCGTTGTCCGCACCTCGGACCTCCAACTCGGCCAGCGCGAAGATGAAATCGGACGAACGCGCCGCCAACCGTGTCGCCGTCACGCGCACGTAGCGCGCCGTCACTCCTTCCACCGGCACCTCCTGCGACCGAAGCTTCGGGTTCGCCACATCGGCGCCCGTGCGGTCCTGCAACACGATCGCCTTGTCCGTGAAGCCCACGTCGTCCGATGCCTCCACGCGATACCGCACCGGGAATCCAAACCCTTCGCCGATCCCCGCGAAGTCATCCTTGCACGGATGCAACACCACACGCCGGATGGGCACACTCCGGCCGAGATCGACCTGCACCCATTTGGCGGCCTCCGCCTTGGACTCAATCTGGCTGTGGTAGCCGAAGGCTTCCGAGGTCTTCCCCGCCTTCGTCAGTGCGGCGATCCGACGGTCCAGTTCCGCCAGCGGTTCCCCGGCGCGCGCCTGCACCGCCGCTTCCACGTCCTTGCGTTGCTTCACCGCGCGCGCCTCGCGCGCCACGCATTCCTCCCGTGTGCGCGCCACCGCCGGATCGACGTCATACTTGCGGTCCGCCCGGTCCACGGCGGCGAACACCGCATGCAGGCTGTAGTAATCCTCCGCGCTGATGGGATCGAACTTGTGGTTGTGACACTGCGCGCACTGCACCGTCAGGCTCGTGAACGTCTGCATCGTGTTCACGACCATGTCGTCGCGGTCCAGATGCCGGGCTACCCTGCCGTCGATCTTCGTCTCAGGAACCTCGGCGTGCCCGATGAAATCCCACGGCCCCGCCGCCACGAATCCCATCCCCTCGATGCCATCGCGGGTCCCAGGAAAGAGGACATCCCCGGCGACCTGCTCCTGCACGAAGCGGGTGTACGGCTTGTCCGCGTTGAAACTCCGGATGACGTAATCCCGATACGGCCACGCGTTCGGCCGGGGCTTGTCCTTGTCGTATCCGTGGGTCTCGCCGTAGTGCACCACGTCGAGCCAGTGCCGGGCCCAGCGTTCGCCGTAATGCGGCGAGGCCAGCAACCGATCGACCAACCGCTCGTAGGCCTTGGGATCCGGATCCGATTCAAACCGTCGGACCTCCTCCGGCGTCGGCGGTAATCCCACCAGATCAAACGACAGGCGTCGGATGAGGGTGGTGCGATCCGCCTCCGGCGAAAGCTGGAGGCCTTTCGCGTTCAGGGTTTGCACCACGAAGGCATCCAGCGGATTCGAACCCGCCTCCGCCACCACCGGCACCGCGGGCCGATGCAGCGGCTTCAAGGACCACCAATCCCGCGACGACGCCTTGGTTGTGACCACCTCGGCTTTCTCCGCAATCGCCGCCGTGAAACTCGTCCCCATCGCCAGCACAAGGCCCAAAAGCCATGCCACCCGGCCACGGGTCGGGCGCGATCTCCCGCCGCTTTCTGGATCCTGTCCTGCGATGTGTTGACGCTTCATGGGAACGAACCGGGAATTTCGACAAACCCTGCCAGCTTTCCCGAAACCTTACAGCCAATCTTCCAGCCTCGGAAATACCCATGTTCATGGGTAAGGCCATGGGCAACCTTTACACGCTTTCCCGTGTCCGTGGTTGACCGGCCCGCGTCCTCCGCGGCACAAACTCCCATGCTGCATCGCGCCGTCACCGTTCCCCTCGTCCTCCTGACCGCCTTCACGCTTTCCGCCGCCGACAAACCCCAGCCCAAACCCTCGGGTCCCCAATCCGACGGAGCCTTCCACAAGGTCATCCTCGATACCGACCGCGACACGGATGCCGACGGCACCATCGACGACGTCGTCATTGATCCCCTCGAGATCGCCACGGCACCCGACGGCCGCGTGTTCATGATCGAACGGGCTGGCGTGGTGAAGATCTGGAAGCCCGACACCAAGGCCACGGTCGTGGCCGCGCGCATCGAGGTTTTCAAGGAACTCGAAGACGGCCTGCTGGGCATCGCCCTCGATCCGAAGTTCGCGCAGAACAAGTGGGTCTACCTGTTCCACTCCGAGCCCGAGACCCGCAACGCCCCTGGCGTCGGCAAGACCGGCGACAACCTCGTGTCGCGCTTCACCCTCAAGGGCGACACCCTGGATCTCTCCTCGCGCAAGGAACTGCTCCGCATCACCACCCAACGCGAACAGTGCTG
>JBIKWS010000045.1:0-11600 GCA_044356195.1 Cyanophyceae cyanobacterium | reverse complement strand
GACGGACCCATCGGAGGGCCGCTCCACCCGCGCGCGGATCGCCCGGCGGGAGATTCTCGGGAAGTTCCGCGTCTTCGACCGCGAAAGAAAGGCGGCCTGAAACGGGACTCCCGGATTCCCACGTCGACTCCGGCAAGGCCGCCAGCCGCGGCGCAAAGCGTTCAAGGGTCGCCCGCCAGCGGGCGCGATCCCCGAAGACCACAAACCCCGCGTCGGTCTCGTCCCACAGGCGATCCAAGGCCCGGGCGGTGACCTCGGGACCGATGCCGGTCACATCGCCAAGACTCAGCGCGAGGGTCACGGAATGGGGGAAGCAGGCCTAGAAGTAGGCGATGAACGCCTTCTTGCGGAGGCGCTTGAGCCAAGCGGTCTGGAGGCGGTCGCGTTCCTGGTCGCGGAGCTGCTTCTCGATGGCGAGCCGGACTTCGGTGATGGGCTTGATCTGCGCCGGCTTGCGTTCCTCGACCTTGATAACGAAGGCGGTTCCGCCCAACTCGATGACATCGCTGACCTGCCCTGCCTGAAGGCTGAACACCACCGTCTTCAGTTCCTTGGCGAGGCTGGTTTCCTTGTCCTCGATCCAACCACGGTCACCGCCCTTGGTGATGCGGGCATCGTCCGAGAACTCATTGGCCAGCTTTGCGAAATCCTCACCAGCGCGCGCCTTGACCAAGACCTGCTCGGCGATCTTGCGGGGTTCGCCCCGGGCATGACGCGAAGCCTCGACCACGATCATCCGGAACTTGGCCCGCTCGCCGACGCGGTACTTTTCCTGGTCCTGATTGTAGAGACGTTCGATGCGCTTGGGCGAAATGACGATTTCCTGGGCGATCTTGTTCCGGACCATCAGTCCGAAGATCAGCATGTCGACCTCTTCCTTGCGGTACGATTCGTAGGTCCGCCCCGCCTGCCGGAGCATCTTGCTGAACGTGATCGGATCGCCGAACTCCCGCTTGATCTGTTTCTTGAGGATGTCGTCCACGGCCGACTCGGAGATGGATCCGCCGGTGGACTTGTACTCCTGGACGATCAGCCGGCGGTCGATGAGCTGTTCGAGCGCTGCCTTGGTGATCTTGAGGGACTCGCTGTCGAAGTCTGCCTGGGTGCGCGACCGACGCGCCGCAGCTTCGAGGGCGCGCTTCGAGAAGGTCTGCACCTCCATGAAGGTGACCGCCGAATCGTTGACGACCGCGGAGATGCCGTTGACGAGCTCCAGGGCCGCGTGAGTCGTGGAACTCCACAGGAACGCCACCAGCAGGATTGAAATGCGGAACCGTCGCATGAGCCCGAAGCGTAGGGATCCACGGAACGCCCGGCAAGGCGGTCGTCAGGGGAGTTCCAGGCACAGTTCGCCAATCCGCGGTTGCCACTCGGCCATCCAGCGTCAAACTGTTGCTCCAACATGGGAAACAGAGTCTTGATGCGGTTCCGGAGCTGGCTGGCCGTGCTGATCGCACCGGTCGTGCTGACCGTGGACGGAGCGGATACGAAGCGGGTGAGCTTCAATCGCGACGTTCGTCCCCTGCTTTCCGAGTATTGCCTGAATTGCCACGGCTTCGACGACAAGACCCGCAAGGGCGGCCTCCGGCTGGACCAAAGGGAGGACGCCCTGCGCGGTGGAAAGTCCGGTCACGCCGCCATCCTTCCCGGAAAGTCCCTGGAATCGGAGATCGTCCGCCGGATCCTGACCACCGATCCCGACGAGGTCATGCCCCCGCCCAAGATGGACCGGCCGCTGACGGCGGCACAGATCGACCTGTTGAAACGCTGGGTGGACCAAGGGGCCGAATACGAACCCCACTGGGCCTTCATGGCCCCGGCCACCCCGCCCCTTCCCGAGGTCCGCAAGAAGGATTGGGCCCGGGGTCCGCTGGATCTGTTCGTCCTCGCCAACATGGAGAAGGAAGGACTTGAACCGCGCCCGGAGGCAGACCGCCCAACGCTCATCCGCCGCGCCACCCTCGACTTGACCGGCCTTCCACCAACACCCGAGGAGATCGACGCCTTCCTTTCGGATGGCTCGAGCGAAGCCTACGAACGGGTGGTGGACCGACTGCTGGCGTCCTCGCGATACGGCGAACGGATGGCCGTGGACTGGCTCGACGCCGCACGATACGCGGACACCCACGGCTACCACATCGATTCGGCACGCGACATGACGGCCTGGCGCGACGGGGTCATCCGCGCCTTCAACGACAACCAGCCCTACGACCAGTTCACGGTGGAGCAGCTCGCCGGAGACCTTCTCCCCGCGGCAACGCTGGATCAGAAGGTGGCCAGCGGGTTCAACCGGAACCACATGATCACCTACGAGGGCGGAGCGATCCCCGATGAGTACCACACTGCCTACATCGTCGACCGCATCAACACGACCGCCACCGTGTGGCTCGGGCTGACCGTCGCCTGCGCCCAATGCCACGACCACAAGTACGACCCGATCACGATGAAGGATTACTATGGGTTGTACGCGATCTTCAACGGCGTGCCCGAAAACGGCCTCGACGGACGCAATGGCAATGCCGTTCCAATCGTCCAACTGCCTTCGCCGCAGCAGGATGCCGAACGTCGCCGGCTGGAAACGGCCGTCACGACCGCCGAGGCCCGCCTGAAGGTGGAACTGCCGAACCTCGATACGGACCAGCAGGCGTGGGAATCGAAGGCCATCGCCGACGCCGACGCCCCAAAAGAGGCCACTGACAAGAAGCCCAAGATCCCCGAGGCGGTCCTGGCCGCATTGAAGGCGGAGCGAAGCACGCGCACCGCCGAGCAGGCGGCGGCGGTTCGTAAGCATTACCTCGACGAAATCTCGCCGGAGATGCGCCGTCTCCGCGAGGAGGCCAAGGTTGCCCGCAAGGCGAAGGACGACTTCGAACGGGCCATCCCCAACGCCATGGTCATGGGCGAAATGGCCAAGCCCCGCGACACCTACGTCCTCGTCCGCGGCCAGTACGACAAGAAGGGCGACAAGGTCGACCGCGCCCTCCCGGCAGCGCTTCCCGGTCTTCCAGAAGGATCCCAGGCCAATCGCCTCGGGCTCGCCCGCTGGCTGGTTTCGAAGGATCACCCGCTGACCGCACGGGTCACCGTCAACCGGTTCTGGCAGATGTATTTCGGAAACGGACTGGTCAAGTCCGCCGAAAACTTCGGCACCCAGGGAGACCTCCCCACGAATCCAGAACTGCTCGACTGGCTCGCCACCGAATTCATCCGGACCGGCTGGGATGTGAAGGCCTTCCAGAAACGAATCCTCATGAGCGCCACCTACCGTCAGGACAGCCGCGCTCCGCGTTCCCTGTACGAACGCGATCCCGAGAACCGCTGGCTCGCCCGTGGTCCGCGCGTCCGCTTGCAGGCAGAATTCCTTCGCGACCTCGCCCTCAGCGTCAGCGGATTGATGGATCCCCGCATCGGCGGTGCTGCCGTCTTCCCCTACCAGCCGTCCGGATTGTGGGAGGAGCTCATGTCCCGCGCAGACAACGACTCCTTCACAGCCCAGAAATACGTGCCCAGCCGTGGCGCGGACCTCTACCGGCGGACGATGTACACGTTCATCAAGCGCACCTCCCCGCACCCCAGCCTCTCGAACTTCGACGCGCCCGACCGCCAGGTCTGCACGGTCCGTCGCCCGCGCACGAACACCCCGCTTCAGGCGCTCGCCCTCATGAACGATCCGACCTACGTCGAGGCCGCCCGCCAGCTCGCGGCGCGGGTCCTTCAGGAACGCAAGGATCCCAAGGCCCGGGTCGAACGCCTGTTCCGGCTGGCCGTGGGACGCTCTCCCTCGGCCGCTGAAACGAAGGTGCTGGTGGATCTGCAGCGCGACCAACAGACGGCGTTCGCCCAGAAGCCCGAGAACGCGCGAAGCGTCCTCGCGGTGGGTGAATACACCCAGGTCTTCGACGATCCGGTCGAAGCCGCCTCCTGGACCGTGGTGGCCTCCACCGTCCTCAACCTCGATGAAACGATCACCAAGAACTGAGCCATGAACGCACTGAACGCTTCATCCGACCTCCCGCGCCTCCTCACCCGTCGCCATTTCTTCGGCCGGATGAGCGCCGGCATCGGGGCCGCCGCACTGGCCTCGGTGATGAACCCAGACCTGTTCGCCAGCCCCGCCGGCGGTATCCTTCCAGGGGTCCATTTCACACCGAAGGTGAAACGGGTGATCTGGCTGTTCATGTCGGGCGGTCCGTCGCACATCGACCTGTTCGACTACAAACCGGGACTCAAGCAGCACCACGGCGAGCAATTGCCGGGGTCAATCCGGATGGGCCAGCGCCTGACGGGAATGACCAGCGGGCAGACCAGCTTCCCGTGCGTGGCCCCGATGTTCGAATGGAAGCAGCACGGCCGCAGCGGATTGTGGTTGAGCGAGTTGCTCCCGAACATGGGCCGCGTCGCCGACGACCTGTGCGTGGTGCGGTCGATGTGGACGGAAGCCATCAACCATGACCCGGCGGTCACGTACATCCAGACGGGACACCAGCAGGCAGGACGCCCGGCGTTGGGGTCATGGTTGTCCTACGGTATCGGTAGCGAGAACCGACAACTGCCCGGATTTGTCGTCATGATCTCCCAGGGCAGCGGGAACAAGACCGACCAACCCCTGAGCACCCGCTACTGGGGCAGCGGTTTCCTCCCCGGCGAACACCAGGGCGTCCGGTTCCGTTCCCAAGGCGATCCGGTCCTGTACCTGTCGAACCCTCCGGGTCTGGAGGACAACGGTCGGCGGCGCATGCTCGATGCGGCCGGACAACTCAACTCCATGGCGGCCGACGCCTTCGGTGATCCCGAGATCAACGCGCGCATCGCCCAGTACGAGATGGCGTACCGCATGCAGGCGAGTGTTCCGGAACTGACGGATCTTTCCGGTGAGTCCGCGGCAACCTTGGCGGCGTATGGCGTGCGCAAGGATGGCGTGGACGGCGGATTCGCACGCAATTGCTTGCTGGCCAGAAGGATGGTCGAACGCGGGGTGCGCTTCGTGCAGTTGTTCCACCGCGGGTGGGACCAGCACGGCGACCTGCCGCGCCAGATCCGCGGCCAATGCCAGGATGTCGACCGGCCGTCAGCCGCTCTCATCGAGGACCTCCGCCAGCGCGGTTTGCTTGAGGACACGCTGGTGATCTGGGGCGGTGAATTCGGCCGCACGGTCTATTCGCAAGGCAGCCTCACCAAGGACAACCACGGACGCGATCACCACGGCCGGTGCTTCACCGTCCTCATGGCCGGAGCCGGCGTGAAGGCGGGGTTCTCGTACGGCACCACCGACGACTACTGCTACAACATCGTGGAGAACCCGGTCCATGTGCACGACCTGAACGCCACGCTCCTCCATCTGATGGGGATCGACCACACCCGGCTGACCTTCAAGTTCCAGGGCCGACAGTTCCGCCTGACGGACATCCACGGCGAGGTTGTCCGCGCAATCCTGACCTGAGGGACGAAGCGAATGCGTGGTCAGTGTCGAACGGGTGGACGCGACGTTCCCGCCGCGGCTCTGCGGTCGAGCACACCCGGCAAATCAATCGGAAGACTGGCGAAGGTCTTGCTCTGATGAACTTTTGCGAATCAGCTCACGGTCCTTTTTAAGGGTCGGCCCCCGTGCGGTTTGGCCGGACGGCGGTGTCGGGGAAAGTGATTTACAGCACGACGCTGCATCTCCCAAGGTAGTAGTCAAAGTTGCGACAAACTTGGATTCATTGGAATCCGGGCTTTTTCGTCCGCCTGGCCCCGGCTGAACGGTTGCCACTGTGGGGAGTCAATGGAACGAGTCATGGAACATCAGGTCGTTGGAAAGTTTTCTGGAGCCTTGTGGGTCGCCGGCCTACTGGCCGTCGGGTCGATCGCAAGTGCTGCCGAGAACCCGGGTGAATACCTGAGCTACTCGTGGAAGGAACTTGTGATCCAGCCGCAGTTCGACACCGCGGCCATGTTCACCGACAACCTTTTTTACAGTCGAGGGGTCAACCGTGTGTCGGATGTCATGCTCACGGTAAGTCCCGGGCTGAAGTTCCAACTCGGGCGCGATGGCGAGAATCAGGCCTCGCTGGAGTACATGCATGACGAGACCCTTCTGATCGACTACTCTGACTTCAACACCCGCCAGGAGCGCCTGCAGACGGCCGTCCGATTTGTCCGTGGGAAGATCAAGGTCGATGGCCGCGACAACCTTAGCTTCCTGTCGAGCATCCTCGGCGGATCCATCAGCCAATCCCGTCAGTTGGTGGACCGCATGACGCTGAACGACATCTACACGGTCACCTACGACTGGACCGAGAAGACGGACTTTTATGTCCGTGGCACCCATTTTCTCGTCGACTACGACCGCCGCACGTTCCTGCTCGATCAGCACACTCTGGAGGGACTCCTCGGCATGTCCTACCAATGGACCCCAAAGCTTCGCCTGACGGTGGAGGGTTTCTATGGAAACAGCTCCATCGAAGCCAACGCGGCAGCCATCGCGGGTCCGGATTCGCAGTTCTTCGGCGGGTTCGTTGGTCTGCGAGGAACATTCACCCCAAAGCTCACGGGCTCGGTCCGCGTGGGTTACGAACAACGCGAATTCTCGGACGGCGTCAGTGCCTCGGCGAATACGCCGGCGATCGGTGCCGACCTGACCTACCAGTTCAGCAACCTCACCTCCGTCCTGCTCCGATATGATCGGCGCACCTTTCCCAGCCCCCAGTTTGCCAACCAGATCAGCGTGACCGACTCGGTCAGCCTCTCGGTCTTCCAATTGCTCGGGACTTCCGGAAAGTGGTTGGCCCGGGGCACGGCGCGGTATGACAACAACGATCTGACAGCAACCACACTTCCCACGGGCGGTGGTTCTGGGATCAACGTCGAGCGGACCGACCGCACCATGGTCCTTGGGGCAGCTCTGGTCTACCAACCCCAGCCCTGGCTTACCTGCGTCGCCTCGTACGAGTTCGAGGACTTTGGAATCACTTTTGGTAGCGCCACTGCGGGCAACCTCCTGCAGTTGGTGCCCTACCACAACAACCGTGTTTCGCTCTCGGTCGCCATCGGCTTCTGACATCCATTCCGGACGCCCCTATGCATACCCACACTTTTCGGCGCCTCGCGAAGGCATCCGTCCTGACGGCCGTTTTCTGGCTTTCCGCCTCGGCCCAATCGACCGAACCCGCTCCCCCACAAGGCAGCTCGACCACCCGGAAAATCCAGGCCAATGACATCATCGCCATCCGAGTCGTCGGTGAAATCGACCTCTCAATGGAACGCCGGGTCGGTGAGGATGGGATGATCACGTATCCCTACCTCGAGGCCTTGAAGGTCGCAGACAAGATGCCGACCGAAGTCGAAAAGATGATCCGGGATGGCCTGAAGGGGGATTACCTCGTCAATCCCCAGGTGACTGTCGACTTCAAGGAGTACGTGAAGCAATTCGTGAACGTCAGTGGGATGGTGAACAATCCGGGCAGGATTGAACTGCCGGTTGACCGCCGTCTGGACCTGATGGATGTCCTCTCCCTGGCCAAGGACCTGAGCCCGAAGGCGAACAAGAACGAGATCGTCCTCACACGCCAAGGCCAGCCGCCCAAGACTTACAAATATAGCGACATCCAGAGCAACACGGATCCCGAGAAGCGGGTCTACGTCGAGCCCGGTGACCAGATCAAGGTCGGAGAACGGATCTTCTGATTTCAAACCATGGAAAACAGCAACAGGCCCGCCCCGCAGGGCGGCACGGATGACGCGGGTAAGTTTCGCCAATACTGGCATGTCCTGCTGGAACGTCGCTGGTTGATCGTCTTCGTCGTGGTGTCTTGCTTGGCGGCCGGCTTCATCTATGCCTTTCAGGCGACGCCCATCTACGAAGCGAGCGCAAGACTCGAGATCAATCCTGAAAGCGCGGGAGTCCTGAGCCTCCGAGAGGCCATCTCGGTCAACAGCAAGGATCAGGAGTACCTCCAGACCCAGTACCGGAACCTTCAGTCCCGCACCCTGATCGAGAAGGTCATCCAGAAGCTCAAGCTTGATGAAGACCCTCGCTACAAGGAGGCAACGGATCGAGCGGAGGCTCTCAACGAAGACATCATCATCGCCCCCATCCGCCTGACGCGTCTGGTAGAAATCAAGACACGGCATCCTGTCCCCAGCCGAGCCCGGGACATTGCCAACACGCTTCTGGACCTGTTCCTGGCGGACAACCAGGACCAGAAGTCGTTCCGTGCTCTCTCCGGGCTCCGGCTTCTGAAGCAGGAGCAGAGCACTCAGGAGAAGGAACTCACGGCTGCCATCCAGGCCCTTCAGGATTACCGAGGCCTCCATGGGGCAGTGTCCCTCGATCAGGATGTCAACGTGGTCTACAGCGGATACCGTCAGGCCAAGGAAGCCTACGAACTCCAAAGCATCCGCAGCGAGGGATTGCTCCGCCTCGCCGATGAAGCCCAGCGCTGGAAGGCCGCCGGCAAGGACATTGCGGACTTCCCCGAAGTCGCCAAGGACCCATTGGTGTCCCAGTTCAAGGCGTCGCTGGGGGCCAGCATGTCCTCCTTTGCTTCGATCACAAACCGCTATGGGCCGAAGCACCAGGAATACAAGAGCCGCGCCAGCGCAGTGGCTTCAGACCGCCAGAAGCTGGCCGCCGAGGCTCTCCGGGCTTTCAACTCCATGCAGGCCAGCGTCGATCTGGAGAAGGCAAATCTGGAGGGTGCCCGCAAGAAGGCCCTCGAAGCCGAGGCCGAGGTGACCAAACTCAACGATCTGAAGGTCAACTACGATGTGCTCAACCGGAAGAAGGAGCGGGCCGAGGCCATGTTCAACCTCATCATAGCCAAGACCAAGGAGTATGATCTCAGCTCCAAGGACGTCCTTCAGAACATGCGCATCGTCGACCAGGCCGATGTTCCCGCCAAGCCGGTGAAGCCCAAGAAACCACTCATCATCGTGGGATCGCTGGCAGGCGGCCTCGCTTTCGCCCTCGCCCTTGCCTTCTTCGTCAACTTCCTCGACGACTCGGTCAAGAGCCAGGAAGACGTGGAGACCTACCTCGGCCTGCCCTTCCTCGGTTACATCCCGAACATCAAGTCCACCTCCGTCGTCGAGCGCGATCTGCAAGCCCACCGGCATCCCACATCCGGTGCCGCCGAAGGCTTCCGGACACTCCGTGCGTCCGTATCCCTGGCCCGGAATGCCGAACGCCTGCGGAACATCGGTGTGTCCTCGACCATCCCGTCCGAGGGCAAATCCTTGGTGGCTTCAAACTTTGCCATCGTCACGGCCCAGACCGGCCTGAAGACCCTGTTGGTGGACGCCGACCTTCGTCGTCCGTCCGTCCACAAGGCCTTCCAGATCCAGGGCCCGATCGGCCTCAGCGCGTATCTTTCCGAGCGCGTGAACTCCCTCGATGACATCGTTCACGCAACAGAGGTTCCGAACCTCGATGTCGTGTGCTGCGGGTCCACGCCCAGCAACCCGTCGGAGCTGATCTCCTCGAAGCGCATGCTCCAGTTCCTGGAGGAGGCTTCGACCCGATACGACCGCGTGATCCTCGACTGTCCGCCTGTCTCTGCCGTCGCCGACCCCCTCGTGGTGGGTGCGATGTGCGACGGCCTGCTCTTCGTGACGAAGTTCAACAAGATCCGCCGCGAACACGCACGTCGGTCCGTCCAACGCATCACCGACGCCGGCATCCACGTCGTCGGTCTGGTGTTGAACGACATCGATTTCGAGGGCCGCGACTCCTACTACTACAGCTACCACTACTACCAGAACCGGTACTACGCGTCGCACTACCGGACGCGGCCTGGGTCTGGAGCGTCCTCGGACACCGGAAAGATGGCGAAACCCACCGAGAAGAAGGGCTGAGCCTTCCCTCCTGAAGATCGCTACAGGCCCCGGTGAAAACCGGGGCCTTTTGCTTGTCCGGGATCAGGCCTGACGGAAGAGGTCCAACTGCGCCGAAGGAGCCAGGGTCCGGAGCCGATCGCGGTCGGATCGCTTCCGGGTAGGCTTGGCAGCGGCGGTCGGCGCCTGGGCCGCGGAAGGAGCCGCCGGGTTGGAAGCACCCACGACCTGTTGCAGGTTGAGTTCCGCCTCTTCGAGCACGCGCAGGATTTCCTTGGACCGTTCGATCACACTGCGCGGAACACCGGCGAGACGCGCCACCTGGATGCCGTAGCTCTTGTCCGTGCCGCCGGCCACGACCTTGCGCAGGAAGATGATCTGGTCGTTGTACTCACGGACGGCGACGTGGAAGTTCCGGGTCCGGGAGAGTCGGACCGCAGCGCCGGGATCCGGGCCCGCCTGGCCACCGCCGAGCTCGGTCAATTCGTGGTAATGCGTGGCGAAGAGGGTCTTGGCGCCCACCTGGTTGTGCAGGTGCTCGACGATGCTCCACGCCAGGCTCAGGCCATCGAACGTGCTCGTTCCGCGACCGATCTCATCAAGGATCACCAGCGACTTGCGCGAAGCGTTGTTGAGGATGTTCGCCGTCTCGCTCATCTCGACCATGAAGGTACTCTGGCCGCGCGCGAGGTCGTCGGCCGCCCCGATGCGCGTGAAGATGCGGTCGAGGAGATCGATCCGCGCCTCGGCTGCCGGCAGGAAGGCTCCCGTGTGCGCCAGAAGCGACAGCAGGGCGACCTGCCGGATGTACGTGCTCTTGCCGGCCATGTTGGGCCCGGTGATCAGCATGATCTGCTGCGCCGCCCCATCGAGATCGGTGTCGTTCGGGACAAAGCGCTCGCCGTTCAACGATTGTTCCAGCACCGGGTGACGGCCTTCCCGGATGCGCAGTACGCCCTCGTCCCGGACCTCGGGACGGGTGTGGCCATGCATCCGTGCGACCTCGGCAAATCCAGCGAGAACGTCCAGCTGCGAGGCCGCCGAAGCGGTGTCCTGGCAGGCCGGCAGGTTGGTCAACACTTCCTCCCGCACGCGCTGGAACATCTCGTATTCCAGCTTCGCTCCCCGTTCTTCGGCGCCCAGGATCTTCTGCTCCATCGCCTTCAGATCCGGCGTGATGAACCGCTCACCGCTGGCCACCGTCTGCTTGCGGATGTACTCCGGCGGCACCTTCGAGAGCTGCGCCTTCGTCACTTCCAGATAGTACCCGAACACCGAGTTGAACCCGATCTTGAGGTTGGGAATCCCCGTCCGCGCCGACTCATCCTGCTGGAGCTTCGCCAGCCAGTCCTTGCCCCCCTTCGAAGCGTTCCGCAATTCGTCGAGCTCGGCGCTGAATCCGTCGCGGATCAACCCACCCTCCTTCACCGCCAGGGGCGGTTCATCCACAATGGAGCGTTCCAGCAACTCCACCAGCGCCGGCAGGTCCCGCAGGCTCCCCGCCAATCGCTGCAGCAGCGTCCCTTGTCCCGCCTCCGCCAACGGATCCACCGCCACACCCGCGACTTCCTCCACCAGCGATCGCAGCCGCGGCACCTGCTTCAACGCCACCCGCAACGCCACCAGATCCCGACCGTTGCCGGACGAAAGGCTCAACCGCCCCAGCGTCCGCTCCAGATCCCGCATCTCGCGCATCGCCCCCCGGAACTCGTCCAGCACCCCGCCCGCACCCACCCACGCCTGCACCGCTTCCTGCCGCTCGTTGATCGCGACCTCCGACGCCAGAG
>JBIKWS010000608.1:0-3300 GCA_044356195.1 Cyanophyceae cyanobacterium | reverse complement strand
TGAAATCGATGTTGGTCGTCCCGGTGCGGACGTCGC
The DNA here is from genome assembly GCA_044356195.1 of Cyanophyceae cyanobacterium. GTDB lineage: Bacteria > Verrucomicrobiota > Verrucomicrobiia > Limisphaerales > UBA9464 > UBA6176. The sequence goes on along the minus strand of JBIKWS010000608.1, from coordinate 3,264 downwards.
CCTCGGTCTCGAAGAGCGTCCGGTCGACGACCAGCGTCGCTGCCGTGCTCTGGTCCTGGCTGAAGGCCTCGAAGAAGATCCGATCCGGGTGGACCGTCACCACCGGATCCAGCACCGCGCCCTCGAATTCGCCGTCGCCCACCCATTCATCCCGGCTCCAGATCGCCTCGCCCAGCGCGCGCAGCGCAAACCGAAGCAGGGGAACGTTGCGCACCACGCGCCCATGGAACCGCACGGGTCGACGCGGATCTGCGGCCAGGCCCAGCCGCGCATTGTCCCTCGTGGACTCGAACGCGCTCGGGGTCGCGTATTGGAATGGCGCGAAGGTCATGCGGCCTCCGAACGTTTCACCGCCTTGCGATAGACGGTGGGTTGCTCGCGGGGTCCCCGGAGTTCAGGCCATCGATCCAGAAGGGTGGCCACCAGGATCACCAACGCGTCTTTCGGATAATGGTCGTCCGGCAACGCGAAGGCCTCCCGGGCCCGTGCCAGGATCCGCGCGGCCAGCTCTGGCGTGGACGCCGCATTGGCCAACGCGTCGAACGCCAGCCGGCGCGTGCTCCGGTGCAAGGGTCGCAGCAGCGTGCCAATGAGCAGGTCGACATGCGTGCGCGCCATCTCGATGGCCCGCGGATCGTTCAGTCCAAGGATCCGATACCCCAGTGCCATCACGTGGATCTCGGAGCCCTCGATGAGGTCGGCAACGCTTCGGGGATCTGCCAGATAGGATGCCGGCGTGCGCTCCAGCAGCAGGCGCGCGAGCCGGTTTTCGCGGATCAACTTCGGATACTGATGGATCGCACGAGCGGGGACATGACCGAGCACGGTGGCCGCCCGTCGCGCGAACACCGCCGGATTCACCAGCAACGATTCATAGTATCCCGCCAGCCGTTCCACCTCGGCCACCACCGCGCTTTTCGACGCTCCCACGGAAAGAGATCCGACAAACCGGCTCGCGACGAAATCGACCAGGTCGTCCTCCCCCGCCTCGATCAGCTCGGACACCAGCGTGTCGTAGGATTCCTTCCAGCCGGCGCATTGGAGATGCACACGGTACGGTCCCCGGAGGAGCTCTGGATACCGGCGGAACAGGAGCAGGGCCACGGTCTCGGAGAGTCCGTGGACCTGGGCGATTCCGAGGCCGCTGAAGTTCCATTCGCGCGACACACCTGCCAGCAGCGCGAGGTTCTCCCGTTGTTCATCGACGCTGATCTTCCCGTCTTCCAACACGCCGCGGACCTCGGCGTTGAATCCCTTGTCCGGAAGCGAAATGCGGGCAGCGGACGCCCACAACCCGCGCCAACCGCGCTGTCGGGCCAGCGTCACGAGCTTGCCCGCCGCACCGGCACCGAAGTATCCGCCGTAAACCTGTCGCAGATGACGCGCGACATAGGGGATGACATCCGCCCCGCGGGCTTCGAGGAGCTTGAGGAACGGCTCCCCCAGGTTGCGGTAACCCGCCTTCGGATGCCGCTGCTCCAGTCGGGCGTCCAACGCCGCCGGATCCGGGATCGTCCGGCAATCTTCCAACGCGTCGCGTTGCCAGTCCGCGATCCGGACCTGTGCGCGATACAGCGACCACGCGAAGGCGTCGTCGCCCCGGCTCCGGGCCAGAGCCATGACCTGGGTCCACGTCTCGCCCGAACCCTCGCCATCCCAGATCCATTGCCAGTCCAGATGCCGGAGCAGATACGGCCCGCTGGAGGGGTCGGCCCGGTAGATCTCCAGCGCCGTGGGTTCATCGAGCTCGAAGGCGAAATCGAACCGGCGCAGGACCTCCTGCCGTCCGTCCTCGGTGGTCGCCAGCCGATACCGTTTCAGCAATTCGGCGCACAAGGTGGCCGAACGCTTCCGCCCGTGAATGCCCGCGAACTTCCAGAGGATGAGCTTCCGGAACAGCGCCACATCACGCTCGGCCTCGACCTCGCGCAGCCACGCATCGAGGGCGGTTCCCATCGCCCCCTTCCACAGCACCGGTTCCCACCGGAAATCCTTGGGATCCTCGATGTAGACGGTGCCAAACCGCGCCAGGATGAACGGCCGGAAAAGCACCCGGTTGCGTCGATAGAGCTCCGGTCCCCAAAGCCACGTGAATCCGGAGAACAGCGACAACGCCTCCGCCACGCCTTCGAGCCGATCCCGCAACGCGGCATCGTCCATCGGCTCGCGCAGCAGGGCGCGGAGCTCCGACTCCAGTTGTCGGCGGGCACGTGACATCGCCACAAGATGGAGAACGACCGGGGCCCGGGGAAAGGGGATTTACTCCCTCTGTAGGCCGCGTGCCCCCACGCGGCGCTCCACCTCAACCCAAAATCCCGAAACCCAAGATCACTCCGGGTGAGGGCACCCGGCCTTCAAGCGTAGTCTAGACCTCCTTGCCTTTGAGTGCATCGCTCCAGAAGCTTGGGAAGTCCACCTCGCCACGCAGCGTGTGGACGCGATGGACCTTACGGCTGCCTCCCGATGCCCTCCAGCACGCAGAGGACAGCAAAGCCCGGCGTGGGTGCGCCCCCTTTCCCGCTCGCGTTGAGGTTCACGTTGAGTGCATCGCGCCACTTTTTGTCTTCGCCGATCCATTGCAGGCCACGCGCGAAGATGCCCGTCCACGTACCAGTGAAGCCGTGCGCCAGCGTCTCGTCCGCCGCTTGATTCAAGCCTCGTGTGATGGCACCGCGCAGCGTAGGACCGAAAGGGTGACCGGCGGGGAGCGCGCGATGAAGCTCCAGCAACTCGCGCAACAGGATGTCGTGATAGACCACGCAGGCGTTGTGCGCGTCGAACCACCGCCCGCCGGCCATCTGGCCGGGCAGCACACCGATGTCCGCCTTCGCCACCGCCGCGTCGAGATACTTCGCCTCGCCGGTCGCCATCGCGAGGCGCGCAAGCAGGCCGACGCTGAAGGCATTATAATTCCAGTTCGGCACGAGCGGTCGTGTGATGGCCCAGTCGCCCGCTCGGCGCGCGGCTTCGAGGTAGCGCGCATCCTTCGTCAACGTCCAAGCGCTGATCAGCGCGCTTCCGCAGAGGCCGTTGTCGAACTGCAAACCGCCGTCCGTGCGGTCGTCTGGAATCCAATCGTTCACCACCATGTCGGGATGCTCCTGGATGATGCGCGCGACCATGTGGCCCACCTTCTCGCGCGGGTTCAGTCCGGGGCCGATGGGGAAAGGAAACACGCCGCTGGCATGTTGTCGCTGGAGGAGCCAGTCACCGCCGGCACGCACCTGCTTCGTAAGTTCGGCGCGGTGCTCGGGAAACAGCAAT
>JBIKWS010000044.1:0-11603 GCA_044356195.1 Cyanophyceae cyanobacterium | reverse complement strand
TGCCAACAACATCGAACACCAGGAGTTCTATACCCAAGGCATCGAGGCGCGCGTCCGTCACGGGTGGGCGTGGGACGACAACAGCAACACGCTGACCGCGGGCGCGCAATTGTACCACACCGCATCGCCGCGCTCGGACGAGCGTGGCACTTCGCCCACGGCGGAGCGTGGGAGTGTGCTTCGCGATTCGGATCGCGAGGTGTTCTATGCCCCGCTGTTCGTCGAGAACCGCTTCGTGTTCGGCAACCTCTCGATCGTCCCGGGCCTGCGCCTGGAGAACATCTGGCAGGGGGTCGAGGAGAACGTGAACGTCGACAAGGCCGCCGCGGGCAATCCGTTGTCGGATGTGTCGGAGCATGATTTCGTCCCGCTGGCTGGCTTGGGGCTGGAGTATGCGCTGCCGAAGGACGTCACCGTGTACGGGAACTTCTCGCAGGCGTACCGGCCCAAGATGTTCACGGAGGCGGTGCCGACGGCCGGCGGTGCCGTGGTGAACGGCAACCTCGATCCGGGCAGCAGTTGGCAGACGGACGTGGGATTTCGGGGGCAGCCGGTACCGTGGGTGTATTGGGACGCGAGCCTGTTCTGGATGAACTTCGATGATCAGGTGGGAACGGTCGGCAACACGGTCCAGAACGTGGGCCAGACGGTGCACCGTGGCGCGGAGATGGCGTTTGAACTGGAGTTGCTGGGACTCGCCGATGCCCTCGGTGGCAGCGATGGAAAGCCGGACGGTCACCAATTCAGCCTTTACGCAAACGCCATGCTGCTCGACGCCGAGATCCGGTCGAGCGCGACGGCGGCGCTCGTCGGCAACACGCCCGCGTATGCCCCCGAACACATCGTTCGCGCCGGCGGCATCTATCGCTGGATGAACCGCGGCAAGGTGGCCCTTCTGGGGACGTTCGTGGCCGACCATTCCGCCAACGACAATAACGCCGCGAACTTCCGTGTGCCCTCGTACATGGTCTGGGACCTCACCGTGGAGTGGAAGGTCTACAAGGATCTCATCGGGGTTACGGCCGGGATCAACAACCTCTTCGACGAGGATTATTACGCCCGCATCCGACCCGACGGCATCGACCCGGCCTACGGTCGGAATTACTACGCCGGCCTGTCGCTGTCGTTTTGAGTGAAACTGAAAACTTGGAACTCCCTTCAGCCGGAACTTGCCTCCGGGCGGCGGGTGCGGCTTCATCCGTCCGTGCCTCCGATCCGCACCACGACGACTTGCTAGCGTTCATCCCCAACGGATGAACGCACCACGCCTCGCACCGAGAAGGTCCGGGGCGTTTTTGTTGTCGCAGGGGTCAGCGATCGGGGCCAACCGGAGATCGACATGCAGAACGCCGAAGCGAACGCCAGTTTCGAGGCCGCCAAGACCGACGTGCAGCGCAAGTCGCTGGACCAGCGCGAGCAGATGAATGAGCTCATGCGCATCCGCCATTCGTGCGCGCACATGCTCGCCACCGCCGTGTTGCGCATCTGGCCGGATGCCTTGCTCGACATCGGTCCGCCGACGGACGAGGGCTTCTACTACGATTTCGATCTGCCGTCGCACCGCTTCACGCCGGACGATTTCCCGCGCATCGAGGAGGAGATGCGCAAGGTCGCCAAGGAGAACCAGGTCTTCGAGAAGCGCATCCAGACCCGCGAGGAAGCGCGCGCCTACTTCGAGGGCAAGGGACAGAAGTTCAAGGTCGAGCGTCTCGGGGACATCCCGGAGGGCGAGGCGATCAGCTTCTACCAGAACGGGGAGTTCGTGGATCTGTGCGCCGGGCCGCACGTGATGCGCACGGGCAACGTGAAGGCGTTCAAGCTGCTGAAGGTCGCCAGCGCGTATTTCCGGGGCAACGAGAAGAATCCCCAGTTGCAGCGCCTCTACGGCACTGCCTTCAAGAACAAGGAGGAGCTCGAAACCTGGATCAAGCTCCAGGAGGAGGCGAAGAAGCGCGATCACCGTCGCATCGGGGCGGAAATGGGGCTGTTCGCATTTGATTCCGAGTACGTCGGCCCGGGCCTGCCGCTGTGGTTGCCCAAGGGCACTGTTCTCGTCGAGGAGTTGGAACGGCTCGCGAAGGAGACCGAGTTCGCCGCCAACTATGTGCGCGTCCGCACCCCGCACCTCGCGAAGGAGAAGATGTACAAGACCTCCGGGCACCTTCCCTACTACGCCGAGAGCATGTTCGCTCCGATGGAATTCAAGGAGGCGGAGGCGGACGAGGTGGCCACCCGTTATTACCTCAAGGCGATGAACTGCCCGCATCATCATCGCATCTTCGCGGCTGAACCGCGCAGCTACCGCGACCTGCCGCTGCGCCTTGCCGAGTACGGCACCTGCTACCGCTACGAGCAGTCCGGTGAGTTGTTCGGGTTGATGCGCGTCCGTTCGATGCAGATGAACGACGCGCACATCTACCTCACGGCCGAACAGTTCGCTGCCGAGTTCAATGCGGTGAACGAGATGTACCTGAAGTATTTCAAGATCTTCGGTCTCGATCGCTACCTGATGCGCTTCAGCACCCACGATCCGTCGAAGCTGGGGCAGAAGTTCGTCAACGAACCCGAGCTCTGGAAGAAGACCGAGGACATGGTCCGCGACGTCCTCAAGAGCAGCGGGATCAACTTCGTGGAGGTTCCCAACGAGGCCGCCTTCTACGGTCCAAAGATCGACGTCCAGGTGTGGAGCGCCATCGGACGCGAATTCACAATCGCGACGAACCAGGTCGACTTCGCCGTCCCGCAGCGTTTCGGCCTGGTGTACAAGGACCGCGACAACACCGAGAAGACGCCGCTCTGCATCCATCGCGCGCCGCTCGGCACGCACGAGCGCTTCATCGGGTTCCTGATCGAGCATTACGCCGGCAATTTCCCCCTCTGGCTCGCGCCCGAGCAGGTCCGGGTGCTGACCATCGGGGATGACGAGCGTCTCGTGGACTACGCCCGTTCCATCGTCACCGAACTGCGCGGCCATCAGGTCCGGGCCGAGGGCGATTGGTCCACGAATCCAATCAAGGCCAAGATCCAGGACGCCGAACAGGCCAAGGTCCACACCATGCTCGTGCTCGGCGGCCGCGACCTCGACGCAGGTGCCGTCAGCGTGCGCCTCCACAGCAAGGGTCCCCAGGGGGCCAAGCCCCGCGCCGAAGCCGTCGCCGACATTGTTGCTGCCATCCGCGAACGGAGGGCGTAAGGACTATCGCTTACTCCGTGACCTCGACATCCACCCACACGAGGCGGTGGTCGGAGGCTTCGGCCCATTTGGATTCAGGCTCGCTGGAGGCAGGCCAGAACACCCCGGAATCGATGACCTTGAACCCGGCCTTGGACGGAAGGACGTAATCGATGCGGAGGTTTCCGGGGGCGTTGCCGCGGTCGGCGAAGTCGCCGGTGTCCCACGCGGCGGTTCCCTTGTGACGCGTGTTGTTGGCCCCTTGGGTGCGGGCGGCTTCGATCGCTCCCGCACTGGCCGGGGTGTGCTGCGCCGAGATGAGCGGATGATCGAGGAGCAGTCGCGCCGGGGATTGGAAGCTGTCGCCGTCGAAAGGATCCGCGTTGAGGTCGCCCATTATGACGAAGCGCGAGTCCGGCTTCAGGCCGCCCGGAGTGCCGGCATCATCCTTCATCCACGCATCGCCGCGGACGTAATCGGCCCAGAAGCGGATCTCGTCGTGGTTGCGGCGGCCGTTGCGATCCTCGGGTCCGTCAAAGACGGGAGGCGTCGGGTGACTGGCGAGGACGTGGACCACGGTTCCGGGGCGCACTTCGACGGGAACATCGATGTGGCTCTTGGAGGAAAGCCGGAAGACCGCGAGTGCGGACGGCGGATACCAATCGCCGGGCTCGGGTGTGGCGGGATCATCCGGCAACACCGCGCCGGGCATGTCCTTCCAGAGCAGTTTCTGGAAGGTGCGGATGGCATGGGCACGGAGAGGGAATCGCGACAGGACCACGAAGCCGTATTGGCCGGGGAAGGTGCCGAACCCATAACAATCACCACCATAGGCGTTGCGTTCGCGCGCGGTGGCGGTGGTCGAGGGTGGGGTGTGGGTGGCTTCGCCATCGCGGTTGAAATCGTGGACGGCCTTGCCCGGACGATTGGGGGAGACGCCCGTGTTGACCTCGGGCATCGCGAGGTGTGGCAGGTTCAGCGGACTTTGGCCGTGCTGGCCCACACTCAGGTAACGCTTCTGGAAATCCGCGACGCTCGCGCCCGAGGGATCCTCATCGAACTCGTTCAACAGGACGATGTCGGGTCGGACCTTTTGCAGGATGGCCGCGATCTGGGCAGCCTGGGCGTTGGTGCCGGAGCGCAGGTCCGCGGCGAGTGCGCCGGGTTGCTCGCGGTTGAGTGAAACGTTGAAGGTCGCGATGCGCAGACGGAGGGGGGCGGCGTGGATTGTTGCCATCCACAGGGGAATGGCGGCGATGGCGGCAGTCCAACGGGGCGGGGGACGATTCATGGGTGGGAGACGCGTTCGAGGTTTCAGCGTGCGGTGGGCGTTTCCAGAAGGCGTTGCATTGCCTGCATGAGCACGCCCTGGACCTTCGGGGCGACGTTGGAGGAGCGGGGCTCGGTCTCATAGCCGCCGAGTTCATACGCCTTTTCGGTGCCGATATAGGCGGTGCCGTAATCGCCATAGGAGGCCATGGCAATCTGCAGGTCGGGACGCATGGCCCGCGCGGCCAGTTGGTATTCCACGAACAGCTCGCCGGGCATGTGGAGGATCCGGACATTGCCGAGGCGCAGGCAGCCGATGTCGCAGCCTTTCCCGGCCTGGACTCGTTCGACGTAGGCCAGCTGCGCGGCCAACACGTGAATCTGGGGCGTGGGCCGGCGGACGGCCTGATCGAGTTCCGATGCCTTCAGGTGGGAAGCCACCGGGAGTACAAGGGTCTCCGAACGCCATTCGACATCCTCGGACCGGATCGCCGTCCGGGTGGTCGCCTTCCACGCGCGGGCCATGCCATCGGCCAGTCTGCCTGCCAGCACGGCACGGTTCGTCGGTGAGCCGTCGTTGTATTTGCCGGCACCGATGTTTCCGCCGGCACCGTTGAAATGCACATGGAGCAACCCGGGAAGGGATTGGTCGCGGAGGAAGCGCGCGATTCCGGGGAAGTCCGGGTTGGCCAGACCCGTCCGGTAATAACTCTGCGGATGGGTGGCATAGTAACTCAGGGCCACCAACGGCACCTCTTCCTGCCAGAAACTCACCAGGACCACATTGGGATCAATCAACCCTTCGGGGGCCGCCTGAAGCGCCGGATCCTTGCAACTCGTGTATCGCACCGCCCGGATGTTGCCGTCCGGACCGGCGATCCGGCGGTTCGAGGCCACCTGGTGGACTTCGGCCTGACCCCAGCCGATGTGGGTGACGGGCTTGAACTGGGTCAGTGCCCCCGCGACCGCGTTGCTGGCGCGCAGCATGGCGGGAAGGACGATCCCACTGTCGAACGGTCCCGGGGCCATGCCCCGCGAAACGAGGATCCGCTCCGAGGTGGCATCCGCCTGCGGGGCATCGTGTTGGTGGAGGGCATGGATGGAAACCCGGCTCCGCCTTGTTCCGGCCGCTGCCGCCAACATGTCCCGGAATTGGTCGTGCGAGTCGTTGGCCACGCCGATCCAGTCGATGGCACAGAGCACGATGGGTTCTCCGGCACCGCGCAAGATGACGCCCCGACACCGCAACGTCAGTTCCCCGGCGCCGACCATGGGGTCGTAGGCCAGCATCGTTCCGGTGGCGGGTGTCGCGTCGGCGTCAAACCGGGCGACCTCCAGCGCTCCGCCCAGGGTCCGGGCAATTATCGCCACTCCGATAACGAGGCAGGAAAGGAAGCGGGAATGCATGCGCGATCCTGCGATGGAACGGCGGGTCGGGTCGATGCCCCATGTGGGTGTGGAACGTGGGGTTCGTTTTGCCCAGTTGTACGACATGCCGGACAAAGACGGATGGGATGCGCACGACACGCTCGAAAAGAACCACACCCCGCGGGCACGTTGGGCGGATCAACCCGTTGCAGCGCTGCTGGCGGATCTCAAGCAGCGGGGATTGCGGGAGGGGCGCGCATTGTTCCGGGCGTCCTCGCCGGGTGAAAAATTCCCGATCTGGAAAACAAAAAGGGCGCCCGAAGGCGCCCTCGTTCGTTTGTGGACTGCGAACCTTACTGGATGTGGTTCGGGAGGGACCACTTCAGGTTCTGGCCAGTGCTCGCGGCGGAGTCACGGATGGCTTCGCGGAAGCGGGAGGACGTGACCTGCTGCACGGAGCCGTCACCCAGGAGGATGTTACCGGCTGAATCATGCGTACGGGCGGTGAAACCGAACTTGGTGTTGGCCACCAAGGCGGAGGCCTGGTTCGGGAGGATCTGCAGGCCGGAGGGCTCACCCGCGGGGATCAACGTCCAGTTGGCGATGGCAGCCCGGCTCATCAGAGCCACCGTGGCCGCCGTGGTGTCACCACTGACGTTACGATCACCACCGAGGATCGTCTGGGGATTCTCTTCAGAGGCGTCGAGGCCGAGGAAGTAGGAGATGTGCTGGTTGCCACGGGGTCCAGTGACGACGTTGCCGGCGCTGCGGACGACGTGCAGCCAGTTGGTCGCATCGACAGGGCGGGCAGCGGTGTCGCTGGCCTGCTGGCCGTCCGAGGGGCAAACCACGATCTTGGGCGTGGAGAGCTCGTTGGAGATGGCGGCGAGGTGCGCCCAGGTCTGGGCTCCGTTCGTGGCCGTGCCACCGTTGGCGACATCAACCGTCCAGGGGAACTGGCCGTTGTTGTCCGTGGAGAAGATGCGGAGGCCGAGGCCCACGTTCTTCAGGTTGTTCACGCACTTGATGCGCTGCGCCTTGGACTTGGCCTTGGCGAGAGCTGGGAGGAGCATGCCGGCGAGGATCGCGATGATCGCGATCACGACGAGCAACTCGATCAGCGTGAACGCGCCCCGACGCTGGGTATGGAGACGATTCATAGGATTTGTGTGAATTTAGCGGGCTTAACGCGGCGCGCACTTTAGGGAGACGACCCAGAGTGTCAACGCCTTTCCCCTGACTGCTTAGCACTCGCGGTGCCAGTAACCGTGGGGATGCTCGTAACCTCTCACATCCCGGTTCGGTTGGGGAAGTTCAGACCTCGAAAATTCTTGGGTGTCCTTGCTGGTTGTGGATGTGCCGTGTGGACAAAAAGGGACAGTTTCCACCCGGCCGAATCATTGTTCATGGAAAAGATGAATGCGTAAATATCTCACGGAAAATGGGATGAGATGACGCCTGAACAACATGGCATCCCCATTGCTCTAGCGGATTCGTCCGCAGCGCACAGGGCTTCTGCGGGGCGAACCTGAGTTGATCCGGCAATCGGGTTCGAAAAGGAGAAACCGGTGGAACGCTGCGCATGAAGAAAATCGAAGCAATCATCAAACCGTTTAAGCTGGAGGAAGTTAAGGATGCCTTGCACGACGTTGGCATCGAGGGGATGACCGTCAGCGAGGTCAAGGGGTTCGGTCGGCAGAAGGGTCACACGGAGATTTACCGTGGCAGCGAGTACACCGTCGACTTCCTCCCCAAGATCAAGCTCGAGCTGGTAGTGTCTGACGCCAAGGTCGGTGACGCCACCGCAGCGATCGTGAAGGCCGCGAAGACCGGGAAGATCGGTGACGGCAAGATTTTCATCTCGACCATTGATGAAGCCCTCCGAATCCGCACGGAGGAGCGGGGTGACGCGGCCGTTTGAGCCTGCAGAAACCCAATGGAGCCCACAAACAATCCAAGCCCACAGATAAAACTACCATGAACAGAACCCTTCGCATGATTCTGCTGGCCCTGATGGCTGCGCTCTTTGGAGCTGCGGCACTTCAGGCGGCCGACGAGCCGGTCCGCTCGGTGACCGAACGCCTCGAAGATATCGAGGCCTACATCAACAACGCCGCCCGCAACGGTTCGACGAACGCACCGTCCAAGATTGCCGGGCCGGGTCCCGGACATAACGCGTGGCAGATGACCTCCACCGCCTTGGTCCTCTTCATGACCCTTCCGGGCCTCGCTCTCTTCTACGGTGGCTTGGTCCGGAAGAAGAACATCCTGTCGGTGCTCGCCCAATGCATGGGCATCGCCGGGCTCGTGACCATCCTCTGGTGGGCGATCGGTTACAGCCTCTCCTTCGGTGCGGGCAACGCCTACATCGGGGACGCGACCTACGCGATGTTCAAAGGGGTGCAGCCCGGCAACGTGGGTGCCGGCTATCACTGGATCAGCGATTCCATGTGGGCCATGTTCCAGCTCACCTTCGCCATCATCACCCCGGCCCTGATCCTCGGTGCCATCGCCGAGCGCATGAAGTTCCTCGCGGTGCTCGTCTTCGTGGCCCTGTGGATGTTCGTCGTCTACTTCCCGTTCGCCCACATGGTGTGGTCGACCACGGGCTTGATGTGCGGTCCCCTCAACAAGGATGCCGCCATCAAGGCCATCGACTTCGCTGGTGGCACGGTGGTCCATATGACCTCCGGCTGGAGCGCGCTCGTGCTGTGCATCATCCTCGGCAAGCGCATTGGGTTTGGTAAGGAGCAGATGACGCCGCACTCCATGACGCTGTGCATGGTGGGTACGGGCATGCTCTGGGTGGGCTGGTACGGCTTCAATGCCGGTTCGGCCCTCGGCGCGGATGCGATTGCTTCCAATGCCTTCACCACCACGACGCTGGCGGCGGCTGTTGCCGGGTTTGTCTGGCCGGTCTGCGAATGGATCACACGCGGCAAGCCCAGCGTCTTGGGTTTCTGCTCCGGCATCGTGGCCGGTCTGGTTGTCATCACGCCCGCTTGCGGCTTCGTGACTGCGACCTCCGCCGTCATCATCGGTGTTCTCGCTGGCATCGTCCCCTTCCTCGCCTGCAACTACCTCAAGCGCATCCTCGGATTTGATGATGCCCTCGACACCTTTGGTGTCCACGGCGTCGGCGGTACGATGGGCGCAATCCTGACGGGTGTCTTCGCTGACGAGAGCGTCAACGGGATCCTTGGCAAGGGTGGCATGGATCTCATGCCCGGGTTGTTGGTCAACCAGCTCAAGGCGGTGGGTCTGACGATTGTCTGGAGCGTGGTGGCAACCGCCATTCTGGCCTTCATCGTGAAGGCGGTCATCGGCCTGCGTCCGACCGAAGAGGTCGAGCGCATGGGCCTGGATATCGCCGAACACGGCGAAGAAGGTTACCACGGCTGATCAGCCGTTGGTTTCCCGCGCGCCGGTGGATTGCCCGAAAGGGTGGTCCCCGGCGCTTTTGCTTTTGCGGGTCAGTGCGCGCGGACGATCAGGCCCGTGGTGTTGTCCTTCCCACTGCCCGCGAGGGACGCTTCCACGAGACGTCGCGACGCTTCGGGTGCGGTTGGATCGGGATCGTTGCGGAGGTGTTCGGTGATCCGTTCATCCAGCAGTCCGTCCACCAGTCCGTCGGTGCACAACAGGAACAGGTCGCCGGGTTCGATGCCGACTGCGCCCAGTTGGGGTTCGACGAATTGGTTGCCGGCACCGAGGGCTTTCTGCAGCGCGCTTCGCCGCGGATGCGTGCGCGCCTGCCACGCCGTGATCTGGCCGGTGCGGAGCAACCACCCGACATGCGTGTCGTCCTGGGTGACCTGACGCAGTGGACCGCCATCGCCGGGGAGGTGGTAGATCCGGCTGTCTCCCACGTGCGCGAAGTACATCCAATGAGGGGTGAACCAGGCGATACTGAGGGTGGTCTGCATGCCCGAGCACTCCTCGTAACTCCGGCCGAGATACGTCAACGCCTTGTGGATCTGGGAGACCAGTTCACCGAGGACATCGGTGTGCCCCGCGGACAGACCTTGCGCTGCCTGCTTGAAGGCCCGCGGCATCAGCGTCGACAGCTTATCCACGGCGACGCGGCTCGCGAATTCCCCGGCCAGTTCCCCGCCCATGCCGTCACAGACGGCAAACGCGGCATCCATGGCGTTCAGGTCCGATTCCCCATGCTTGCCCAGGCGCTGGATCTCACGGCCGTCGAAACGGACGCCCAGAAAGGAATCCTCGTTCCCGGGACGGACGTGCCCGCGGTCGGTGCAGGCCGACCAGGTCAGCCGCTGCACCTTGGGGCGGTTGGGATCGATGGCCGGGGGGCGGTCAGCAGGTGGGTTCACGCGGGGGTGGGCAGGATCGTGGCGAACTCGAAATCGATCAGGCAGAAACGGCCGTCCGACTGCCGGTAGGTGATGTTCCGGATGTTGATGTCGTCGTGGCGGACACCGTACGCCTCCAAATCGGCAAAGACCTCGTTCAGACGCGCATCGTCGATCCGTTCGACGCGGGCACCGCAATTGGTGGTGATGATGCGGAGTTGGCTGGAATCGGCTTCGAGGAGCTTGGGAACGAAGGTGCATCCCCGTTCGGCGAGGAGTTGAAGGACGCGGACCTCGTGGTCGAAGCGCGTGCGTGCGTCCGGGCCATGGTAGGCTTTGACAACGCGTCCATCGAAGGTGAGGTGGACCGTGGAGCGGAGGGTGTCCTTGACCTTCAGCATGGGTGATCAGGGAGAGGCATGAGAATAAGGAGGTGTGTGGCCATTATTGAGCAGAGTGGACTTGTTGGAGCAATGGTCGGGTTCGACAGAATCCATCGGAACCATGAGTCGAACCGTTGAAACCGGCGAAAACCATGTGCAAAGGCCTCAACCAAATGGCCCGGACTGCAAAATTGTGGTGGCATGGCACTCTTCGTGCGGTTAAGGCAGAAGGCGCCTACGCGAGGAACCATGACGAACGTGGGCGCGCAGAACGTAACCTGTTAGACTCATCCATATGGCGAAGTACAAGCTCGAATATATTTGGCTCGACGGCTACGAGCCCGTCCCGAACCTCCGCGGCAAGACCCAGATCAAGGAGTTCGATGCTTTCCCCAAGCTGGAGCAGCTCCCGCTGTGGAACTTCGACGGCAGCTCCACCCGTCAGGCCGAGGGTCGCAGCTCGGATTGCGTTCTCAAGCCCGTGGCCATCTACCCGGACTCGACCCGCAAGAACGGCGCACTCGTGATGTGCGAAGTCATGATGCCGGACGGCACGACCCCGCACCCCTCCAACAGCCGAGCCACGATCCTCGACGATCCCGGCGCCTGGTTCGGGTTCGAACAGGAATACTTCCTCTATGAGGATGGTGTTCCCCTCGGGTTCCCGAAGGGCGGCGGTTTCCCCTATCCCCAGGGCGAGTACTACACCGGCGTCGGCTACAAGAACGTCGGTGATGTTGCCCGCGAGATCGTCGAGGAACACCTCGACCTGTGCCTCGATGCCGGCATCAACCACGAGGGCATCAACGCGGAAGTCGCGAAGGGCCAGTGGGAATTCCAGATCTTCGGCAAGGGCTCCAAGAACGCCGCCGACCAGGTCTGGGTCGCCCGCTACCTCATGATGCGCCTGTGCGAGAAGTACCAGGTTGATGTCGTCTGGCACTGCAAGCCCCTCGGCAAGGACGTGGACTGGAACGGTTCCGGCATGCACTCGAACTTCTCCACCACCCACCTCCGCGAGGTCGGCGGCAAGGAATACTTCGAAGCCCTCATGGCGGCCTTCGACAAGTACAAGAACGAGCACATCGCCGTGTA
>JBIKWS010000607.1:0-3303 GCA_044356195.1 Cyanophyceae cyanobacterium | reverse complement strand
CGGGCGGCAGGCCCGAGACGGCGCGGATCTCGCGGGGCTTGAGCGCAAGGCGTCCGATCCAGTAGGCGGCGCTGGTGGGGAGTTCGAGCGACGGTGGCAGGATCAGCTTGAGGACGACGAGAAGCCAGAGGGCCTGGCGCAGGCTGGCGCGGAGGCGGCGGCCGACGGCGAGATCAATGGCTCCGATGAGCACTGCGAGCGCGGCGGCCTGGACGACGGACGAAAGGACGACGTTCAGGGTGGCGTGGCCGGCGTCCTGGAGGAATTGGAGCATGGCATGGGTGGGTTTCCGCGTTCCGGATTCAGCGTTTGGATTTCGGCTGGCGGGCCGAGTCCTTCCGGCGGGCGTCGATGAGCGATTGGAGTTCGTCGAGATCGGCGGCGGAGAGCTTCTCGGAGGCGAGCAGCGTTTCCACCATGGGCTTGAGGGCACCGTCAAAGGCGTGCTTGAGGGCGTAGCGGAGTTCGCCGAGTTGCGCCTGCTGGCGGGTGACAGCGGCGCGGTAGAGGGTGAGGTTGCGGATCTTTTCGGCGGAGAGGAGGCCCTTGGCGACCATGCGGTCCATGAGGGTGCGGACGGTGGAGTAGGTCCAGTTCATGGAGGGATGGAGGTGTTCCTGGACGGAGGGCGCGGCGCAGGGTTCGAGGTCCCAGACGGCCTTGATGATGGCCCATTCGGCTTCGGTGAGTTCGGGGAGGGGAGTGCTCATGTGGATGACGTGTGTCGTTCTAAATCTACAGATGTAGAGATGTCACGTCCAAAGTGAGGCCTTGCCGTGCAGGGGGCGCGGACCCGGAAGCCCGGCGGTCAGCGGCGGAGCCGCGGTGGATTTGCAATGGCACGTCCCATATGCGACGCGCGGATGCGGACGGGCGGTAAAGCGGTGCGTCAGGTGCCGAAGCAGCGATCGCCGGCGTCGCCCAGGCCCGGCACGATGTAGCCGACCTGGTTCAGCTTGCGGTCGAGGGCGGCCGTCGTGATCGCGACGTCCGGATGGGCTCGGGAGACGGCTTCGATCCCTTCCGGTGCCGCCAGCAGGCAGACGAGTTGGATGCGGCGGGCGCCCTGATCCTTCAGTCCCTGTATGGTGGAGATGGCGCTGCCGCCCGTGGCGAGCATCGGGTCGAGGACGAAGACATCGGCGGCCTTCGAGGGCGGCACCTTGAAGAGGTAGGTCTCGGGCTGGAGGGTTTCCTCGTTCCGCCGTTGCCCGACGAATCCGATGGCGGCATCCGGGAGGATCTCGCGGAAGGGATCGAGCAGGGAAAGCCCGGCCCTCAGGACGGGAACGAGGATCACGGGACGGCGGAGTGTGACGCCAGAGGCGCTGGCGAGCGGCGTCTGCACGCGGATGCGGCGGGTTTCGAGGGAGCGGGTGGATTCGCAGGCGAGGAACCGACCGCACTCCATGAGCAGTCGGCGGAACTCCGCCCGCGGCGTGGACTTGTCGCGAAGGCGGGTGAGGGCCTGGGCCAGGACCGGATGCTGGAGGACAACGGGCGGCTTCATGGTGGTGGGAGTTTCGAGACGTATGAAAACGGACTAAGGACCCGGAGGCGACCCTTTTACCCTTCGCCCCCGGATCCTCGTCTTGTCCTTTATTAGCGTCTCCCACTCAGGAGACGTTCACAACCCATGCCAACAGGTGAGCCAGCCGATCTTTCCGGAACCCCGGATCTACCCTGAAACCCTTGATCCACCCTGATACCGGACTCCCTTTTACCCTTCGTCCAGTTTCCAGTCGGACCGACCGTCTCACGCAATATTGGAGATGCAGCCGGAGTGCCAACTTTGGAAAGGGGCGTGAAACCGCTCGAAAATGGCGAAAATCCTTGAGTTTGCGTCCCAATGCCGTCGTGGGACCGGTGGGAACGCGCGGAATCGGAAGGTGCAAATGCGAGGTCATGCAGCATTTCGCAATGCGAAGGCATGGGGCGGGCGCATCTTGACACTGCCCCCATCTGGAACGGGACGGCGACGTCCTCGTCGCCATTCCAAAGCCATTCCCAATGGGGATGAGGACATCGCCACCCCGAAACCATTCCTAAAGGGGGCAGTGTCACGATGCGCCCGCATGGGGCTTCGTGCAGGAAGGGTGCTTGACCCGCCGACGCTGGGTCCCTAGCAACAGGTAAATGTTGCGGCACGCAGTAAAACTTCCGGTCATTCGTCGTCACGACGCCATTTGGCGTCGTGGGGATGCTTCCGGACGTTTTGCCTGACATGCAGAACGAACCGTCCGGAGGCCAGGGTGGCTGCTCCGGACATTCTTCAACGTTCGCGCATCGCTCCCCTGGTTTCCGGCAAGACCCGAGAATCCATGGGAACTCCAGAATCAACGAGTGAACGGCGCGGCGTGCTTTGGATGCTGCTCTCGATCGTGTTCTTTTCCGCGAACGTCCTCTTGCTGCGCGGCGTGTCACTGCATGCACCGGCGGCGGACGGGTGGGTGGCGTCGGCGTATCGCGATGACGCACGGGTTCCAGCGGCTGTCGGTGGCGCGCGGTTCCTCGATCCAGATGTTGATGCCGGTGGTGACGGCGTTGGGGGCGCTGGTGTGCTTCGGGGAACGGTTGAGCCTCGCGGAAGTCGTGGGAGGCGCGGTGACGCTGGGGGCGACGTGGCTGTCGGTGCGGCCGGCGGCGGTTCCGAAGGGAGGCGAGGCGAAGGGGTGAACGCAAAAAAGGATCCGGCAGCCTTGCGACAGCCACCGGATCCTTCCCCCGTTACTCACCCCTCCTTTTCGTCGGCTCCCTTGGCACCCCTGCGTTTCCCCTGCGTGCCCCCTGTTCGGCCGATCGACCCTTGAGACGAACTCATCCATTGCACTGGATGGTGTGAGCCGGCCTGTCTTTCCGGGACCCCAGATTGCCCCTGAACCCCTTCTTCTTCCCTCACACCGGATCTCCCTTCACCCCTGATCCGGTTCCCGGTCCGATCGACCGGCTCACGCCAAGTAGGTTTGCAACCCCGGTGCCAACGCCCGGTTTCTGGCGATTTGCGGGGGTTTCTGGAGGTTTGACCCGGTGGCGTCGAAAACGTGTCGTGGCTTTCCTGATGGCAAGTGCACGGGCCTGCAATGCAGGCATCGTGCAAATGCGGTCGTGGTCGTGAATGGCGAACCCGGGCAAGCCCCCAATGCAAAGCGGGGCGGCGACGTCCTCGTCGCCGTCTCAAAGCCATTCTCAGGGCGATGAGGACATCGCCGCCCCGGAACCAAACAACAAAAGGGACAATGTCCGGAAGCGTTCGCGGGTGAGGTTCAGTTGGGAAACAGCCCGGGCTGGACCGGTCCGCTTCCG
>JBIKWS010000606.1:0-3304 GCA_044356195.1 Cyanophyceae cyanobacterium | reverse complement strand
GCTCGGCCGCCAGCCTCATGGCGTTTGAACAGTTCCTCGTGAACCTGCCCAAACTGCAGGTCCACCAATCGGTCACGGCCTTCGGCGGTGACACCTCCGGTGCCGATCCCCTCCCCGGTAGCGATCCCGCCGCGGGCAAGGGTAGCCAGATGGTCTCCGAAGCCGCGGCCGAACTCGAAAAATCCCGGCCCGTGAAGGCCACCCCACGCGTTGGCCGCAACGACGCCTGCCCCTGCGGCAGCGGCAAGAAGTACAAGTCCTGCTGCGGACAGTAAGCCGCCGGAGAATCATGATTTCCAGGCGGGCGCAGCTCTGGCGCTGCCCCCTTGGAGAATGATTCCGGGGCGGCGATGTCCTCATCGGCCTGGGAAAGGCTTTGGAACGGCGAGGTGGACGTCGCCACCCCGTTCCAGTCGGGGCTGATATCCAGATGCGCCCCAAATCCGTTCCGACGCCGTTCTTTCCCTCGTCAAAACCGCGGGTCGGGGCCAGTGTCTCGCAGTCTCCATTCCTGCACTTCCGATGCCGGAATCCGGGAGCCACGAATGAGGTCCGCACGATGACACCGTCCGACGTGAATACTTCCCAATCCGCACGCTGGCGGGTCGTCCGCCTCGTGTGCACCGCGCTGGTTGCCTTCCAGTCGGCCGCGGCCGCATCCCCCGAGACGGTCGACTTCAACCGCGACATCCGCCGGATCCTTTCCGAGAACTGCTTCAGCTGCCACGGCCCGGACTCCAAGCCCCGCAAATCCGGGGGCCAGGTCATGCGCCTCGACGTCGCCGAAAACGCCTACGCCAATCACGGCGGCATGCGGGCGATCGTCCCCGGCAAGCCCGACGAAAGCGAAGCCCTGCGTCGCATCCTGACTCAGGATCCGGACGACCAGATGCCGCCGCCGGAATCGGGCAAGAAACTCACGCCCGACGAAATCGCGCTCGTGCGGAAGTGGATTGAACAGGGCGCCCCGTATTCCCGCCATTGGGCCTACGTCAAACCCGTCCGCAGCCCGGTGCCCGAGGTCACCGAGAAGACCTGGGTGCGAAACCCCATCGACGCCTTCATTGCCGCCCGCCTCGAAAAGGAGGGCCTGAAGCACGAAACCGAGGCCGACCGTCCGACCCTGATCCGCCGCCTGGCCCTGGATCTCACCGGGCTCCCGCCGACTCCTGCCGAGCTCGATGAGTTCCTGAACGACAAATCCCCCGATGCCTACGAGCGTCTCGTCGATCGGTTGCTCCGCAAGGAAAGCTACGGGGAACACTGGGCACGGCAGTGGCTCGACCTGGCCCGTTACGCCGATTCGGCCGGGTATGCGGACGATCCCGCCCGGACCATCTGGGCCTACCGCGACTACGTCATCCGCTCGATCAACGCCAACAAGCCATTTGATCGCTTCACGCTCGAGCAGATCGCGGGCGACCTTCTCCCGGAGGCCGGCGACGAAGAAATCATCGCCACCGCCTTCCATCGGAACACCCAGACGAACAACGAAGGCGGCACGAACGACGAGGAGTTCCGCAACGTTGCCGTCGTGGATCGCGTGAACACCACCATGGCCGTCTGGATGGGGACGACGATGGCCTGCGCACAGTGCCACACGCACAAGTACGATCCCATCAGCCAGGAGGATTACTTCCGGTTGTTCGCGGTCTTCAACAGCACGGCCGACGCCGACCGCGGTGACGAATCCCCCGTTCATGCCGTCTACACCGCCGAACAGAAGCTGAACCTGCAGCAGTGGAAGACCGGCATCGCCCGTCTCGAGTCCACCCTCCAGACCCCGACCGCAGCCCTCGAACAGGAGCAGGCCGCCTGGGAGAAATCCATCGCCACCACCCTGACCTGGGAGGCCGCGCCGATCGCCGCCCTGAAGTCCCACGCCGGTGCCCAGGTCGCCCTCAGCCCGGACGGCTCCGCGCAGATCGCCCGCGGCGGCACCAACGACACCTACACCCTGGAGATTCCTTCAGCCTCCGCCGAAACCCTGACCGCACTGCGGATCGAGGTGTTGCCCGACGAGGGACCGCCGGCACGCGGCGTGGGGCACGCGGATGGCGCCTTCGTCCTGACCGGTGTTCGCGGCGCAGTCGTTCCCCCGGCCGGCAGTCTGCCCCAGGCGCGCTTCGTCCGCGTCGAACTCCCCGGCAAGGAGAAGATCCTCTCCCTTGCCGAGGTCCAGGTCTTCCACGGCACCAACAACGTCGCCCTCGCGGGAACCGCCTCCCAGAGCACCACCGCGTTCGACGCCCCTGCTGCCCGCGCCATCGACGGCAACACCGACGGCCATTTCGAACGGGCGAAGTCCACCACGCACACCGAAGTCTCGCGCAACGATCCCTGGTGGGAAGTCGACCTGAAGTCCGACCAACCCGTCAGCCGCGTCGTGGTGTGGAACCGCACCGATGGTGCCGGAGAACGCCTCGCGAACTTCCGCATCGTCCTGCTCGACGCCAACCGCCAGCCCGTCTGGGACCAGCCCGCCATCGCGAAGGTTCCTTCCCCGAGCGCCGACTTCCGCACCGACGGCGAGCGCACCCTCCGCTTCGCAACGGTGGTCGCCGATCACGCCGAGAAGGGCTTCCCTGCGGCCAGCGTCCTCACGAACAAGGATCCGAAGGCCTCTGGTTGGGCCATTGGTCCGCACTTTGGCGTCCCACACACGTTGACCCTGATCCCGGACGCGCCCGTCGCCCTCGGTGGCCGCACGAACCTCGCGTTGTCCCTCGAACAGGATTCAAAGGTTCCCTTCGCCACCCTGGGCCGGATCCGGATCCTGAAGTCGACCGATCCCCGCGCCACCGAACTCGCCCGGATTCCCGCGCCCATGCTGGCGCTCCTGCACTCGGACCCGGCGAAACGCACCGACGCGGATCGCGCCGAAATCCGGAAGTACTTCCTCTCCGTCACGCCGTCGCTGGCCCGCGAGCGCGAGCAACTCGCGCGCCTCCGCAAGAACGTGGACTCCACGAAGCCCGTGACCACCGTGCCTGTCCTGCGTGAGCTCGCCCAGGACCAGCGCCGGAAGACCCACATCCAACTCCGCGGAAACTACCTCGAACAGGATCGCGAGGTTTCCGAGGGATTGCCCGCCACGTTCCACCCGGCACCAGCCGATGTCCCCGTCGACCGCCTCGCACTCGCCCAATGGCTCGTGTCCCGGGAGAACCCGTTGACCGCCCGGGTCGTCGTGAACCGGTTGTGGGAATCGATCTTCGGCGTCGGAATGGTCCGCACCGGCGAGGAATTCGGATCGCAAGGTGAACTGCCCAGCCATCCCGAACTGCTGGACTGGCTGGCCGTC
>JBIKWS010000605.1:0-3309 GCA_044356195.1 Cyanophyceae cyanobacterium | reverse complement strand
TCAAACTCCTCCCCAGTAATACCGCACGATGTGGAAGAAGACCGGAGCGGCGAAGCAGATGGAATCGATACGGTCCATGACGCCGCCGTGGCCCTCGATCAACGCACCGTAATCCTTCACGCCGCGGTCGCGCTTGATGGCCGACATCACCAATCCGCCCGCAAATCCCATGAAGCAGATCCCGAGGCTGACCAACCCCGATTGCCACCACAGGAAGGGCGTGGCCCACCACAACGCGGCACCCAGGGCGGAAGCCGTCAGGATGCCCCCGATGAATCCCTCCCACGTCTTGTTCGGACTCACCGTGGGCGCGATCGGATGCCGCCCGAGCGTCTTGCCCCAGACGTATTGGAAGACGTCGCTCAACTGCACGACGAGGATCATGTAGAGCAACAAGGCCAGCGGACTCCCCTTGTACCCCGGCAACTCCAGCGTGAGGAGCATCGGCGCGTGACTCACGCAGTAGACGCAGATCATCAGGGCCCACTGGATCTTGGCGGTGCGCTCGAGGAATCCGGTGCAATCGCCGGCCACCGCACTCCGCAGCGGCACGAACAGGAACGCGTACACGGGGATCAGCAGCACGAACATGCCGTACCACTCCTTCCAGACGATCACGTACTGCAACGGCGTGATCACGAAGAAGACCCAGAACAGCGTCCGATGATCGCCCCGCCGCGTCGGCGTGAGGGTCACGAACTCGCGCAGGGCGAGGAATGACAGCAACCCGAACAGGATCACCGTTCCCAACCGCCCGGCGAACAGGGCGAACGCCACCACCGCCACCATCACCCACCACGCGCGCGTCCGGGCGTTGAGGTTGTCCACCGTCGCCCGACCGCGTTCAGTCGTCGCACGTCGCGCCAGGATCCACCCGGCCACGGAGGCCACCACTAGCAATCCGAAGACCCCGGCGAGCAATCGCACCAACATCGGATCGAGATTCATGCCTCACCTCCCAGCGCCCACACTGCCTGGCGCGCCCGTTCGAGGAACACAGGCTTGGTCTCGCCTTCCTCCACGCGGATCGGTGCCCCGAACGTCACGCCTCCGAGCATCGGCACCGGCAGGAATTCCCCCTTCGGCAGGATGCGGTTCATGTTCTCGATATAGCACGGGATCAATTCCACATCGGGACGCTGCACCGCGAGGTGATGCAACCCGCCCTTGAACGGCCCCGGTTCGGGCCCCGGGAAACGTCCGCCCTCTGGAAACAGGATCAGCGAATGGCGATCCCCCATCGCCTCCAGCATGTCGACCAACGGATTGTCGTGCGCCGTTGGCTTCTTCCGTTCGATCAACACGGCCCGGAACACCTCGTTCGCGAGCCACGGCCGGATCCATCCGCCGGTCCAGTAGTCGCGCGCGGCCACCGGACGCGTCCGTTCACGGACGGCGGCGGGGAGGATCGACCAGATAACGAGGGCGTCGAGGTTCGAGGTGTGGTTGGCAAAGTAGATGCGCTGTCGGGTGTCGGGCGCGCATCCCTTCCAGTGCGCGCGGGCCCCGGTGAACAAGCGGCCGAGGAAGGACACAGTCGCGCCGCTCATCGGGCCTCCAGTTCGCGAATGATGGCCAACGTGCGACGCACGACGGTCAGCGCGCTGCCGAGAGCCACGATCCACAGTGCCCCATTCATCACCGGCCAGGAGACACCCGCGATCCCCGATCCGGCGGCAACCACCGCCGCAGCCGTCATTACCGCCATGCGGTGCTGCTTCGCCATCGGACCTTCGAAATGCTGCGACGCCTTCGCCGACGCGCCCAAGGCCCGCACATAGGCGGTCAGGATCGCCAGTAGCGCACAGGCCCATCCGAGGGTCGCGCCGTTC
This sequence comes from Cyanophyceae cyanobacterium, assembly GCA_044356195.1. Taxonomy (GTDB): domain Bacteria; phylum Verrucomicrobiota; class Verrucomicrobiia; order Limisphaerales; family UBA9464; genus UBA6176. The sequence goes on along the minus strand of JBIKWS010000605.1, from coordinate 1,477 downwards.
GGACCAGCTCCCACAGCGTAGCCGGCACCAAGCAGCACGGCCCAGTCGGCGAAACGGTCGGGAAGTTCATTGAAGATCTCGCCGGACTTCGTCCGGAGGCCGCCTTCCACGGCCACCATGCCGTCGAACAGATTGCAGAGCAGACGCGCCTGGATCCCGGCCGCGGCACCCACGAACAACAAGGCCCGTGCGACACCCTCGGACTGCGACGTGCCCCAGAACGCCGCCCCCGCCAGAACACCGAATCCGACACTCGTCACCGAGATCCCGTTGGGTGTTGCTCCGGACCGCGTCAACCACCGTGCGCACGCGGATGCCCACCGCGTGTCCCGCGCCGAGATCGGCCGCCGTTGTGCGTCTGCCTGTGTTCCAGCCATGGGAGCAGGATGCCCTCCGCACCGGAATGGGAGGAATAGGTCCTTGGGCGGATGGGACGCATCTGGACACTGCCCCCTTTTGGAAAGGATTCGGGGCGGCGACGTCCTCGTCGCCTTGGAAAGGGCTTTGGAACGGCGACGAGGACGTCGCCACCCCGTCGCAGGCGGGGGCAGCGTCAGGATGCGCCCGGGCGGATGTGGAACGCCGGCCTGCGCCTACCGCCCCCGCTGCGCGAGGAGGTAGGCGAGGAGGTTGAGGAAGTCCGGCTCCGGGATGGCGTCGCCGAAGTTGTCGGGCATCAGCGACAGATCGCTTTCGCGACGTTCGGCAATCTCCGCGCGGACCACGGACACCTCGGCACCGGCGGCATTGGCGAGGATCAACTGCGCGCCGTCGTCGCGACGGAACAATCCGGACAACGTATCCCCGGACTTCAACGTGATCAGGGTCTGGCGGAAGGCGTGGTCGACGTTGCGGTTGGGATCGAGGACATCCTCGCAGAGGCGTTCCGCGCCGCGGTTGCCGATACCGGTCAATTGCGGTCCCACCAATCCGCCCTTGCCGTTCAACTGATGGCAGGCAGCGCACTGCTGCTGGTAGACGCGCTCGCCGTCCGCCACGACCGCGCTGGCGCCCTTGGACTCCCAGAGTTGGCGTCGGGCCACGACGAGCTTCTCGCGCGCTTCGTCCGCCGGCGGCAGATCGGCCACGACCTTCCGGATCCGGTCCTCCACTTCGGGAATGCGTGCGGCGATCAACCGGCTCCGGATCCCGGATCCCAGCAGCAGGCGCGCCGGTGCGCGACCGGACTCCGCCGCGGCCAGCAGGGCTTGTGCGCCCTCTGGAGTGGAGACGAGCACTCCGGCCCAACGCTGTTGTAATCGTTGCGGGACCGATTTCATCGCGAGGAGGACGGCGTCGCGTGCGACGGCGGTCCGCTGGCCGGCGAGGACGTCACCCAACTTCTCGGCGTAGGCGGCGGGTTCCTGCGGATCGAGAAGGCGCTCGGCGATGGCCGGGGCACTGGCTCCCTCCGAAAGCGCCATCGAAGCCCGGGCTGCCGCCAGGCGTACGTCGGGATCCTGCACACGATCCAGAG
>JBIKWS010000604.1:0-3320 GCA_044356195.1 Cyanophyceae cyanobacterium | reverse complement strand
AGGCGGGCCTCGCGGAGGCGTCGCAGCGAATCCTCGATGGAACGGCGGCGCTGGGCCTCGGGCATCTGCTCGAACGCCGAAAGCATCTGGGTGACGCCGGAGGGCAGCGTGAGTTCGAGGAGCTCGGCCTTCTCGGGTTCGGACATCTGCGTGAGCCAGGCGCGCCATTCGCCGGCGAGGCGAGCCTCGCGGCGATCCTCGGGCTTGAGGGCGTTTAGGAGGTCGGCCAGGCGTCGTATGGCCTTGCGTCGTTCGTCGGGACTGAGCTTGGAGAGGTCCGTGGATTGCAGCAGCGCGCGGATCTTCGCGGGACTGGGCTTGAGGTGGCGGACGAGGGCGAAACCTCCATACGCGATCGCCCATGCGGCGATGAGACCGGCGAGCGAATACCAGAGTGGACGTGAGCGGGGCGACACTCTGCGAACGCTAGGTCGACGCGCAGGAATCGGAATGAAAATTTTCGGGAAAGAGGGCGGTGGGCTGGCGGCGTCGATTGTTCCGCGGTATCACCGTGCCCGCATGTTGTTGTTTCGGGAACGCATTCCGGCGGGTTGGGTGGAGAAGGTCCGGTCGAATATCGGCGCGGTGTTGGTCGATCATGCCCATCTGGAACGGAAGGCGGCGACGACGGCGATCACGCTGGAGAAGTATCGGCAGTTGTACGGGGAGGTGCACACGCTGAATGCCATCGCGATCGAGGAGTTGCAGCACTTCGAGTTGGTGTTGCAGTTGCTGAAGCGGCGTGGGGTGGAGTTTGGGCAGCCGGTGCGAAGCCCGTGGATCTCGGGAATGATGGGCGCAGTGCGTCATGGGAACAATCGGGAGCAGGTGATCGATCATCTGCTGTGCTGCGCGCTGATCGAGGGTCGGAGCTGCGAGAAGTTCCAGGTGTTGTCGCGGGAGTTGGTGACGGACGAGCCGGAGTTGGCGACGTTCTACGGCAGCCTGGTCGAATCAGAGGGCAACCATTATGCGACGTATCTTCTCATGGCGCGGCATATCGACGAGGGGGAGACAGATCGGCGGTTGGATTGGTTCCTGGACCTGGATGCGCAGTTGATCCGGGAGCCGCATGCGTTGCCGATCCTGCATTGAGCGGGATTTCCAGGATTCAAGTTTTCAAGGGTTGCGGGGTGGGTACAGGCTTGGGCATGGAGCCTGCGCGAACAGAGGAATTGCCGCCGGTGGATGCCCACGTGCACATCGTGGGCAACGGTGCCGGTGGGACGGGATGCTGGTTGGACATGTCGAGCGGGTTCCGTCGATTGCAGGCTCGGCTGCTGCTGGGGGCGATCGGGATGGAGGCTTCGTCGTTGAAGGGGGATTTCGACCGGCTCTACGTGGAACACCTGTTGGCGAAGTTGCGGGAATCGTCGATGGGCGCAGCCGTGATCCTGGCGCAGGAGGAAGTCTACGGCGCGGACGGAAAGCGGGTGCCCGGGGCGGGTCTGTTCCATGTGCCCAACAGTTACGTCCTCGAATTGGCGCGGAAGCATCGCGAGTTCATTCCGGCGGTTTCCATTCATCCGGGACGGCCCGACGCGTTCGATGAGTTGGAGCGTTGCCTAGAGGGGGGCGCGGCCATGATGAAGATCCTGCCGAACGTGCAGAACATCGATTGCTCGAACCGGAAGTTCGCGAAGTTCTGGGAACGGATGGCGGCGGCGGGTTTGCCGCTGCTCTCGCATACGGGCGGCGAGAAGACGTTGCCGGTGGTGGATCCGGAGTTGGCGAACCCGCGGCATCTGGAGTTGCCTTTGCAGATGGGCGTGAAGGTCATCGCAGCGCATTGCGCGACGAAGAGCGCGCTGTTCGATGCGAACTGGTTCCCGGATTTCGTCGCGATGACGGAACGGCATCCGAACCTGTATGGGGATAACAGCGCCTTCAATGTGCTGAACAACCGGATCCGAGGGGACACGGTGCCGCGGACGTTGGCGGATCCGTTGGCGTCCCGGATCATTCACGGCAGTGATTGGCCGGTGCCGGTGAACGGGTGGTGGGCGCGCGTGAAGGGATACATTGATGCCGAGACGCACCGTCGTTGGCAGAGTCATCCGAACCTTCTGGAGCGGGACTACCAGTTGAAGCGCGCGAAGGGATATGCGCCCGCGACATTCACTCGGATCTGGAGTGTGCTCCGCAGGCCGCGGCGGGCCTGAGCCGTAACCCTGCGATTGAGAAAGGGAAAGGGTTCACGCGGAGACGCGGAGGCGCGGAGAATGGACCTTTGGAAGGCAGGCGGGCCAGTCACCGTTTGGTGACCGGTTGCGGAGGTTGCAAGGCTCGTGACCAGCCCCTCTCTCCGCGCTCTCCGCGGCTCCGCGTGAGACGGCTACTGCATGGTTACGGCTGAGCCGTCTCTGTGTGGGTTGCTCAAAAGGCGGGACGCCTATCAGGGAACGGGGCATGGTCCGGTCATGGATTCGGCGTTGGTCGGGAAGGTGGTGGTGGTCACGGGTGCGTCCGGGGGCATCGGGATGGCGATGGCTCGGCGGTTCGCGGCCGAGGGCGCGCGCGTGGTGGTGCATTACCGGACGGGGCGCGAGAAGGCGGAAGGTTTGGTGAAGGCGTTGGGTGCGGACGCGATGGCGGTCCGCGCGGATCTCACACGAGAGAGCGAGGTGCGCCGGATGTTCGCGGCGGTGATGCGGCGGTACGGTCAGATCGACACCTTGATCGTCAACGCGGGTTCCTGGGCGAGCGAATCGCTGCCGGTAGACGAGATCCCGCTGCGGCGATGGCGCCAGACGGTGGACGCGGTGTTGACGTCGGCGTTCCTGAGCGTGCGCGAGTTCAGCCGGGTGATGCGTCGCCAGCGGCGCGGGAATGCGGTTTTGGTGGCGTCGACGGCGGGCGTGTTTGGCGAGGCGGGCCACCTCGATTACGCGTCGGCAAAGGCGGCGATGGCGTACGGAATGGTCCGGACATTGAAGAACGAATTTGCGCGGCTCGCGCCGCACACGGCGGACTACTGCGGCGGACGCATCAACGCGATCTGCCCGGGGTGGACGGTAGTGCCGAGGAACGCGGCGAAGCTGAAGGATACGGCCACGGTGCGGAAGGTGACGGCCACGATGGCGCTGCCACAGATCGGACGTCCGGAGGACATGGCGAACGCGGCTGTGTTCCTGTCATCGGATGTGCTGGCAAGGCACATCACGGGTCAGACCCTGGTGGTGGCCGGAGGGATGGAAGGTCGCTTGTTGTGGCAACCCGAGGAGATTGATCCGTCGACGGCGTAAGGATGGGGCAGCTCAGAAGGGGGACCGGAAGGAGCCGACCACTTTTCCGATGATCTGGTCGCGGGGGACGACGGC
>JBIKWS010000602.1:0-3325 GCA_044356195.1 Cyanophyceae cyanobacterium | reverse complement strand
AGCTGTTTTTCAGTGTGGTCCCGCTTCAGCTCCGTTTTGCCGTCGCCTCCGGGTCCATCGACGAGCAGAGTCACCTTTTTCCCGTAGAACATCATGGGCTTCATTCTCGGTTCGTTCGCCCGATTCCTGATTTGGTTCCTCCAGTCCATCCCGCTTGCTTGGGCGGCCCGCGTTGGTCGGTTCGCCGGATGGCTGGCATGGCTCTTGGACAGACGTCACCGGGCCGCCGCCTTGGACAACCTGCGGCTTGCCTTTGGAACCGAGCTCAACGAGCCAGCCATACAATCGATTGGTTCAGAACATTTTAAAAGGCTCGGTGAAAACTACGCCTCCGCGATAAAGACGGCTTCGATGTCGGATGCGGAGCTTCGTCCCCATCTCGAGTTCATCAATTATCCCGAGACCCTCCCTCCTTCGAAGGGCATTTCCGTATACGCCGTCGGGCACTTTGGGAACTTCGAGATCATCGCGAGAATGCAGGCTTGGGCGGAGAATCGTCGGTTGGTCACGACCTATCGAGCCCTCCGCTCGAAGGTGCTTGATGACCTGCTTCAGGAACTGCGGCGAAAGTCTGGTATCCTCTACTTTGAGAGGACGAGGGATGCTGCTTCCCTCCGCAGCACGTTGCATCGTGGGGACATCCTTTTTGGAATCCTGAGCGATCAGCATGCTGGTAAGCGGGGACTGTGGATTCCCTTCTTTGGGCGCCACTGCTCTACGACGGCAGCGCCGGCCATCTACGCCCTTCGATTTCGTGCCAAGCTCTTCGTCGGAACCTGTTACCGCACACGACTGGCCCATTGGCGCCTTGAGTTTTCAGAGCCAATTGCCACCCACCGCCCGGACGGGAGAGCTCGTTCGGCCGAAGAAATCATGACGGAGGTTAACCAGCGTCTGGAACAAAGCGTCCGGAAGGACCCAGCGAATTGGTTCTGGGTTCATAGGCGATGGAAGGCTCCCTCCGCGTTCCAGTTGCAGTCAGCCGAGCTTGATCCGGCTTCGAGCGAGAGCCGTCAGGCTCAGTAAACTTGCGTGTCGGGAATCCACAAGGTCGTCGCTTGGCACCCACGTTTGCTGGTTCGCAATTACAGCGTAGCATTCCCCATGAAACGCATCCTAATGCTTGGGCTCACTCTCCAAATCACGCTGGTCGCAGCGCCAACCGACAATGTTTGGACGCAATGGAGAGGCCCGACACGGGATGGTTTGGTGGTCAGCACGAACTGGCCCGAGCGTCTCGATGAGAAGACCTTGCAGCAGAAATGGCGACTGGAGTTGGGACCGAGTTACTCGGGGCCCATCGTGACTCCGGACCGGGTCTTCACCACAGAGACACGCGATGGGAAGTTCGAAGTCGTTCGGGCTTTGGATCGGAGTACGGGGAAAGAGCTTTGGAAAGCGGAGTGGTCAGGATCGATGAAGGTCCCATTCTTTGCCCGTTCGAACGGCGACTGGATCCGATCGACCCCGGCGTGGGACGGGCAGAGTCTCTATGTGGGTGGAATGCGTGATGTCCTGGTTTGCCTGGATGGGGAAACCGGGGTGGAACGTTGGAGACGCAATTTCCCTGAGGAACTTCGGACCGAAGTTCCCACCTTCGGTTTTGTTTGTTCGCCGCTGGTGGACGGTGACGCCCTATATGTGCAGGCGGGCGGAGGAGTTGTCCGGCTCGACAAAGAATCCGGAAAGACACGGTGGCGATCCATGGTGGACGGAGGTGGCATGGACGGAAGCGCCTTCAGCTCCCCGGTGCTCGCGAACCTGGCCGGCAAGCGTCAACTGGTCGTACAATCCAGAACCCATCTGACAGGGTTGGATCCTGAGGACGGAAAAGAGTTGTGGACCACCGCCGTGGAAGCCTTCCGGGGCATGAACATCCTGACGCCGACGATCGTGTCTTCCAATCGGGTCTTCACCAGCACGTACGGGGGGAAGACGGTGGCGTTTGACATCACAAACTCCGACGGGCGGTTTGGAGCGGTGCCTGCATGGACTTTCAAGGCGCAGGGTTACATGACTTCGCCGATTCTTCTGGATGGCCACGCCTACCTGCACCTGAGGTCACAACGGGCGCTTTGCATCGATGTCGCTACCGGAACAGAGAAGTGGACGTCATCCCAAGGCTTCGGGAAGTACTGGAGCATGGTGGCGAACAAGGAACGCATTTTGGCGTTGGACGAACGCGGCATCTTGTTCCTTATCCGCGCAAATCCGGAGAAGTTCGAAGTCATTGCGGAGCGCAAGGTCGCCGATGACACATGGGCACATCTGGCGGTCGCTGGAGACCAACTGTTCATTCGCGAACTTCGAGCGCTTTCGGCCTACGACTGGGTCAAGTCGGTTGATTGACGATTCCGGCCTCCCTGTCCCGAGCCCTCCCGGTGATCGACGGAACGTTGGATTCGATCCATCCTGAGGAGGACGTCTGCGGTCAATCGGTCCATTTTCTCATGGAGGTGTGCGATCTCCAGCTCGGCCTTCAGATTGACCTCATATTCGATGTCCGAACGGACATGCTCCTTAGCCGCCTGTCGGTTCTGGCTCAGGAGGACGAAGACGGACAAGAAGATGGCTTCCAAGCTGACCGTCAGGGTGAGCAATCCGAACGGAAATGGATCGAACTGCGGAATTCCTGGGAACTTGACCGAGTTCACGAGAAGCCAAGATCCAAACCAACCGACGTGGATCATGAGGAATGAAATGCTGCCAGCGAACTCGGCGATCCAGTCCGCGGCCTTCTGGACGATGGATCGATGATCCTCGACCTCTTCGTTGACATTTCTGGAAGCGGTATGTCGCAACCGATCTGCGCTGACGCGCAGCCGACGTCCCATCGCCGCCAGAAGATCCATTGCGGCCTGAGGGCGGACCATGAGGAATTGCTCGAGCCCTTCACGATCCAGTCTGAGTGCTTCCGTGGGCTTCGTGGCCACGACGGTGGCACTGCGGCTTCCGCGGTCGAGCAGGGACAATTCCCCGACAAAGTCACCGGCGGTCACCACTTCCAGCACCAATCGTTCTCCCGTGTCGTTCTTGAAAAACACCTCAGCCTCGCCGGACCTGATGACGAACAGGGCCTCCCCTGGCTCTCCGATCTGAAAGAGGACTTCCCCCTCCCGCAAGGAAACCACCTCCAGTTGAGCCGCCAAATCCGCACGCTCGCGCTCGTCGAGGAACTGGAACAAGGAAACTTCCTTCAACAAATCTGCATCCGCTTGCATCGACTCAGCGTGCTCTGTGGAAACACGGGGCGAAAGCCGGATCCGTCCACGTTTGGAAGCGAACCAGGACAAGTCCGTCCGGGTCCGGAGCATCCCACCGTGGA
>JBIKWS010000603.1:0-3325 GCA_044356195.1 Cyanophyceae cyanobacterium | reverse complement strand
CCGACACGCCATTCCCCGGGTGCGTGCTTCGCACGACCCGGGGCTATCGGCTCCCATCCCTCCGGGATGAAGACCCCGCCGCGTGAGGTCACGCGGCATGTGGGAACTGGAATCTGGAAACTCCCCCTGCACTCAGCCCCCCACCTCCAGCACCGCCAACCAACCCTGGGCCCGCTCCGGATCATTCAGGCACACCGATCCCCCCACCAATCTGGGCACCGGCTCCCCGGCACGCACCCACGGCGACGCCTCCGCCAAGTGCTTCGCAAAGGCCACGAATCCGTCGTGGCCCAGCGCCCGAACCTCCTTCAACGTCCACAGCCGGAACCGTCCCACACGTCCCGGGGCCACCACCCGCATCAGTTCCAGCATCATCCTCCCCATTGTGTGGCGCGGGTTGATCTCCACCACCGGCTTCAGCCGCGCCACGCCATCCCCTCCGCGATAGACAAAGGCATCCACCCCCAATGGCCCCTCGTGTCCGACGGCGCGCAACCGCGGTTCGAGCATTTCCCCCAGATCCCGGTACAACCCGTGGAGGCGTCCGCCCAGATCGCGCGGCAACCCGGCCTCCTCGCCGCCCGATCCCAGCGCCCGCAACACGGCCGCCGGCGGCCGACGTTCGAACCTTGGTTCCGCCCAGTTGGAGCGGAACTGCCCGCGAAGGTCGTTCTCCAACCCCGCGTAACCCACCAGCTTCACCCCCTCCTTCCCCATGTCGAACTGCACCGAAAAGTCCGCCAACCGTTCGAGCCACGGTTCCACCACCAGCCGCCGTCCGGCACCGAGCTGCGATTCCATCCAGCGTTCCTGCGTCGGGAGGATCGCCGGTTCCCACAAGCGCACCATGCCATTGCCCGCCAGCCCCAGATCGCACTTCACCACCACCCGGTGATGCCCCCGTGACCGGATCGCGGCGATCGCGGCATTCGCCTCCGCCATCGTCGACACGGCGACACCGCATTCCTCAGCCCCGCTGACCCACGCCGTTGGCTCCCGGCGCGCCAGCCAGTCGCGCAGGAACCGCGCCGACCAAGCCTTTCCGTACAGGGCCGCCCGCGCTTCCGAGAAGGGTGCCATCCCTGGCCGACGCGATTCAGCCACGCGTTCCACCAGGGAACCGAACAACGCCATCGAGTCCGGAGCCCACGCCCACGGGTTCAATCCACCGAGTGCGCGCCCCGGCAGCAGGCTGTCATGCGCCAAGCGCCCCCCAACGAGTTCCTCGAACTCCGGCACCGCAAACCCGGCCTGAACCAACCCACTCAGGAAGGCCGTTGTCGGCCGCTGTGGCACGAGCACGACATCATCGCGCACGGCCCGAAACATGGGCAGCACCGAGAGATCCTCGATCAACCGCCGCTGGGCCTCGACCGGTTCGAAACCCGACCCCCGTTCGAGCAGCGCCTCCGCGAGCGGATTGAACCAATGAACCGTCGGGGCACGTCCACGCGAACGCCCATACACGCCCAATTCCATGATGAACCGATCGCCAAATCCCGCCGCGCGTCGGCCTTCCTCGTTCAACACCCCGCCCTTCGCCCGACTGGGCGACAACGGAAACTTCAACTGCTGCGTGTAGGCGTCCCAGTCGTCGAGGGCTGGATCCTTCCACTTCCGGAACCACTTCAACCCATAGGCCACGTGCCCGATTTCGTCGTGGTGGATCCGCTCCAGCAATTGCGCCGTCTCGACGTCGCCCGCGGCGGCAAAGGCACGGCCATACTCCCGCGAGAAATCGAGGTTCGCCTGCTCGAAGGTCAGCGGCAGTCCCGACACGTAATCCAACGGCGACCCCATGCCCGACAGCAACCGCCACAGGTGACCGCTGACGGGCAACTCCCCGAACGCCACGCCGCACGCGCGCATCCGCTCCATGTACCAGCGCGTGTGCTCCTGTTCGTCGCGCAGGGTCTTGTAAACGCCGCGCCGGAACGCCGCCGGTGCCTCCGGAAACCGGAGCAGCACCAGCGCCATCAACTCCACCGCGAGCAACTCGTGATTCGCGAAGAAGTGCAGCACCCGACCCCGCTCATCGCCCCGGTCCAGATGGCGCGTTCCCGGAAACATCCCGCCCGGTTCGCTCGCGCCGCCGACCACCGATTTGAACCGCAGTTCCTGCGGCCGACCCGGCATCTCGGGCGCCACCATCGCCACGCCCGGCAACCGGTCCGTGACTTCGCCCGGATCCGCCAGCTTCTCCGCCAGCGTCCGGCCAAACAGGACCTGCTCTGCAAACTCCCGCATCTCCATCGCGGCGCCAGTTCTCACCCAATCCCAGACGCATGTCCACACTGCCCCCGGAAACGCAAAATCGCCTGCTCCAGACCCCCCGGCCGGAACAGGCGACGTTGTCTGGCCAACCCCCCGGTTGGCCGTGGAAGTGTCTTCAGGCCTTCGCGGCCTTGCGGCGGCGCGCCACCCAGAGGCCGCCCACCATGAAAAGTCCCATCGTCATGTAGGTCGCGGGCTCCGGCGTCCCCGTCAGGGCTGCGATGTTCACCGCGCCGATGTCGATCGCGAACAACAGGTCGTTGAAGTCCTCGTCACCGCCGCCGAAGAGATCCTCGAACCCGATCACCAAGTACGATCCATGCACCGCCGCGAACGACACCACGTGGTTGATCCCGTCCGGATTGACCGAGATATCCGTCGAGTAAACCTCGTCCGGGCTGCTCGTCGCACCGTTCGCGATCAGGAAGAAATCCAGCTTCTGGCCACCGCCGATCACGCCGAGGTCGTCAAAGTCACCGGCCTGCAGGGGCGTCGATCCGGTGCGCCGACCGCCCGTCGAAGCGTTCGGGAAGATGAGGGTCGGGTCGCCGGAATCGATGCCACCGCCACCCGTGTTGTAACCCAGGGTGTTCTGGTATCCCGCGCCCTCACCGATGAAGTAAGCCCGGACGTTCGCATCCGTCTTCAGGAACAGCTTGCTCGGATCCAGGATGAAATCCCCGGTGTTGAAGCTCTGGCCTTCGCTCAGGACCGAGTTGAGGTACTGAGTCAACCCGGGCAACTCCGCGCTCTGGAAGGTGGCCGCAGCCGCATCCGAACCCGCCAGCATCACGTCACCGGCAATCGGCAACCCGAAGGGCCGCGCACTCGACTGAACCGGCGCGGCCGTCTGGGCCAGGGCTGTCACACTCACAACCACACTCGCGATCAGGGGGGCAATCGTCTTCATCATCGTGCCATCCCATACGCAGCGGGGATGCCAGCCTTCCGAATCAACCGCATACAACAGAAAACCAACGCGTTACGCGAGTAGGCACCCAATCTCCCCACCGTCTCGAAAACCATCCCGCATTGCAGATGCATTGCGCCT
>JBIKWS010000601.1:0-3326 GCA_044356195.1 Cyanophyceae cyanobacterium | reverse complement strand
TGCAATCCTCCGCATTCCCGCGCGGTGCACCCTTCCTCCGGGTGCGTCGCTTCAACGAGCCTTCCACGTCTGGCTGACACTGCTGTCGGCGTGGCTGTGCCTGCTTCCCGAGGCAGCCCGTTCCCAGGTGGCCGGGCCGATGGACATCTGGCCGGTCCAATCGATGGTGGAACAGGGCACCAGCCGACAGTTCGGTGCCTACGTTCCCATCGCGCCCAACACGATCGTCTGGGAGATCAACGGCATCGTCGGCGGCAACGCGACCCTGGGCACCATTTCCGCCGCCGGGGTCTACTCCGCGCCCGCACAGGCCCCGACCAACAGCGTGGTGACGGTGACCGCCCGCAGCACTGCCTATCCCACGTCCTTCGCGTCCACCACCCTGGCCATCACCCGGAAGTATCCGTGGCTCTGGAGCGGTTCGCCGTCGTCGGTTCCCGTCGGCAACTTCCAGATTTCATTCTCCGGCGCCAACCTCACCCCCGACGCCGTCCTGCTCGCGAACGGCCTACCCATCCCGACGACCTTCGTGTCGTCGACCCGCCTGACCGGAAGGGGCACGGCTGCCGCGCCCGGAACATTGCGTGTTGCGGTGGCACTTCCGGGTCCGGGGGGCGTCACCGGAAACGTCGTCAACGTCAAGGTCGTCACCGCAGCCGTCGTGGTTCAGGTCTCGCCGTCTTCGGCGAGTGTCGTCGTGGGTGGAACGCGGGCGCTTTCCGCCACCGTGACGGGGACGTCGAATCCCGCCGTGACATGGTCGGTGAATGGAATCGTTGGCGGATCCTCGGCGCTCGGCACGGTCACCACGGCGGGCCTCTACACCGCACCCGCGACGTTGCCCAACCCCGCGTCGGTCACCGTGCGTGCCGCTTCCGTGGCGAACCCAGCGGCCTTCGCCCAGTGCACCGTGACGCTGACGGTTCCACCCCCGCCGCCCGTGCAGGTGACCGTGAATTCTGCCGCCACGCAGGTGGTGGCGGGTGCCAGCCTTGCCTTCCAGGCCACGGTCACCGGTTCCGCCAACACCGCCGTAACATGGTCGGTGAACGGAACCACCGGGGGTTCATCTCTGGTCGGGACGATCACCCCGGCAGGCGTCTACACCGCACCCGCCATCGTGCCAAACCCCGCGACCGTGACGGTCCGGGCGACGTCGGTGGCAGTGCCGACGTCCTTCGCGCAGCGGTCCGTGACCGTCGTGGCGCCGCCGGTCGCCGTGGCCTGGCTGGATGGGGCACGCTTCCTGGAACAGGGTTCGTTCGGGCCGAAGCCCTCGACGTTGGCGCAGGTGCAGGCATTGGGCATCGAAGGTTTCCTGGACCAGCAATTGGGAATGACGCCCGTGCCGATCCCGGTGTCCGCTCAGGCCTCCGTGACGGCCCTCCGGCAATGGCAGCTCCACAACTATACCGCGGCCCCCGATCAACTCCGCCAGCGCATGGCCTATACGCTGGGCCAGATCGTCGTGACGTCCGGGAACAAGCTGGTGAACGCGAATGAAATGGTTCCGTGGCTCACGCTCCTCAACCAGCACGCCTTCGGAAACTACCGTGACCTGCTTCGCGACCTGACGCGGTCGCCCTCGATGGGAAAGTTCCTCGACCTCGCGAACTCCAACAAACCCGGTGCCGGCAATGGCGCGAACGAAAACTATCCACGCGAACTCCTCCAGTTGTTCACGATCGGCTTGTGGGAACTGAAGATGGACGGCTCACAACGGCTGGACGCCGGGGGCGCACCCATTCCGGCCTATGATCAGGCCGTCGTTTCCCAGGTGGCGCTCGCGCTGACCGGTTGGACCTATGCCACCGCGCCGGGCGCCACGCCGCAGAACAACAACTGGGAGTACTTCGGTGCGCCGATGGAATCGCGCCAGGGCAACCACGACACAAACTCGAAGTCGTTCCTCGGAATCACCCTCCCGGCCGGCCAATCGGTCGAGCAGGACCTCGACGGGTTGCTCGACGGCCTCATGCAGCATCCGAACATCGCTCCCTTCATCGCGACGCGGCTCATCCGCAGTCTCGTCACGAGCAATCCCAGTGGTCCCTATGTCGAGAGGGTGGCCCAGAAGTTCGTCGACAACGGGCAGGGCGTCCGCGGTGATCTCAAGGCGGTGCTGAAGGCGATCCTGCTCGATCCCGAGGCCCGACAGGATGTCGCGGGTCCGACGCACGGGCGGCTGAAGGATCCCATCCTCCAGATCGCGGGTTTCCTGCGGGCGTTGGACGGGCAGTTCAACCCGGGCCACCAGGTGACCTATCTCTTCGATAATCTCGGTCAATCCGTCCTGAACCCGCCTTCCGTGTTCAGCTGGTTTTCCCCGCTGTACCGCGTTCCGAAGAGCGCGCTCTTCGGTCCCGAGTTCCAGATCCATTCGCCCACCGAGGCAATACTTCGCGGGAACTTCATCCACGCGATCCTGAGCCAGCCCGGGGGCATGGGCGTCACGATCGATCTCTCCCCGTTCCAGCCTTACGGCAACGACCTCCCGGGGCTGGTCGAAGCCGTCAACCAACGCCTTCTCTACGGTCGGATGACCCCGGCCATGAAGCAGGTGCTGATCACCGCGGCGACGCCCGGGTACGACGCGCGGACACGCATCGAGACCGTGCTCTACCTCACCGCCCTCAGCGGCCAATACGCCATCCAGCACTGAATCCGTGACTGGCCAACCGTTCCCACCTTTCACCCCATCCCCGACATCCCCATGAATTCCTTCACCCCATCCTCTTCGATGATCACCCGCCGGCGCTGGATCGCCGGCCTTGGCAGCGCGGCGCTCCTTTCCCGCCTCGGGCGCATGAGTGCGCTCGCGCAGGGCGTGCCCCCCGATTACCGCGCGTTGGTCTGCATCTTCCTCACCGGCGGCAACGACGGTCATAACACCGTCATCCCGCTCTCGCAGGACGCCCTCAACGCCTACCGCGCCGCGCGCGGTTCGCTGGCGTTGCCCGACAACAACGGTGCGGTGCTTCCGGTCGAGACACCGGACGGCACGCCGTACGCCTTCAACCCGGGTCTCGAAGCCATCCATCCGCTCTGGGCGCAGGGCCGGCTCGCCGTGCTCGCGAACACGGGAATGCTCGTCGAACCCGTCAACCGTGCGGCCTTCCTGGCCAAGCAGGCGGACGTGCCCACGAACCTCTTCTCCCACTCGGACCAGATCCAGCAGATGCAGAGCAGCCTGGGACCCGGTTCCGGTGGCACCGGCTGGGCCGCGCGCGCCCTGGATCTCATCAACGGGCTGAATGCGGGATCCGCGTTTCCCGGGGCGGTGTCGATCGCGGGACCGTCGCTCTTCTGCACCGGCAACGTGGTGC